>NZ_JBMBTE010000024.1:0-53415 GCF_048897285.1 Rhodococcus sp. O3 | reverse complement strand
ACCCTCGTGGGCGACGGCGCCGACGGTGAGCCTCGGCTCCTCGGCGTGCTGGGCGACGAGGACCCCGAGGGTGCCCGCGTATTCGAGGGCGCGCCGCATGATCAGCGGGTCGTACACGCAGTGCCCGTCGTCGGAGAACATCCGGACCCGGCCGACGCCGGCGGCCATGGTGCCCATCTCGGCGAGCTGCTTGCCGGCGAGACCGACGGTGACCGCCCCGACCGGGTGCACGTCGACCAGCCCGACCTCCTGGCCGCGGCGCCACACGTGATCGGTGACGACGACCGAGTCCGCGACCGGGTTCGTGTTGGCCATCGCGAACACCGCGGTGTAGCCGCCGAGCGCGGCGGCGGCCGAGCCGCTGTCGATCGTCTCGGTGTCCTCGCGGCCCGGTTCGCGCAGGTGGGTGTGCAGGTCGACGAAGCCGGGCAGCAGGACCTGGCCGGTGCCGTCGATCACCTCGGCATCGGCGTCGGCCTCGAGGCCGGAACCGATCGCGAGGATCTGCTCGTCGCCGAGCAGGACGTCGACCGGATCGCCCTCGCCGTAGACCAGCACGTTGCGGATGAGCACCTGCGGGGTCACCGAATTGTCTCCTGTTCCAATAGTTTCCGTCATGCCGACGCCTCTTCGGTGCCGACCAGCAGACGGAACAGCACCGCCATGCGCACGTGCACACCGTTGGTCACCTGCTGCAGCACCGCGGTCTGCGGGGCGTCGGCGACCGCGGAGGCGATCTCCATGCCGCGCAGCATCGGGCCGGGGTGCAGCACCACCGCGTCGTCGGAGAGCAGCCGCAGCCGGCGTTCGGACAGTCCGTAACCGATCGAGTACTCGCGCGCCGATGGGAAGAACCCGCCGTTCATGCGTTCGGCCTGCACCCGCAGCATGAGCACCGCGTCCAGGCCGGGCAGTTCCGCGTCGAGCGAGTGCGCCACGGTCACCGGCCAGGTCTCCACCCCGACCGGCAGCAGCGTGCGGGGCGCGACGAGCACCACGTCGGCACCGAGCATCGACAGCAGCAGCGCGTTCGAGCGCGCCACCCGGCTGTGCAGGATGTCGCCGACGATGCCGATGCGCCGCCCTTCCAGCGATCCGAGCCGCTGCCGCAGGGTCAGCGCGTCGAGCAGCGCCTGCGTGGGGTGTTCGTGGGTGCCGTCACCGGCGTTGATCACCGCCGGGCCGTTGCCGTCGGCGTCGGTCGTCCAGTCCGCGATGCGGTGCGCCGCACCGGAGGCCGGGTGCCGCACGATCAGCGCATCGGCGCCCGCCGCGTGCAGGGTCAGCGCGGTGTCGCGCAGCGATTCGCCTTTGGACACCGACGAACTCGACGCGCTGACGTTGATGACGTCCGCGCTCATCCACTTGCCGGCGACCTCGAAGGACACCCGGGTCCGGGTCGAGTTCTCGTAGAACACGGTCATCACGGTGCGGCCGCGCAGTGTCGGCAACTTGCGCACCTCGCGGCCGAGCAACGCCTGCTCGAACCGTTCTGCCTCGTCCAGAAGCTCGGTCGCGGAATCCCTGGTCAGATCCGCGATGGAGAGCAGGTGTTTCACAGGTTCTTGCCTCCGGAGATCTCCACCGCGTCACGTCCGTCCTGTTCGGTGAGCAGCACGCGCACGTCCTCCGTGCGGGCGGTGGGAACGTTCTTGCCGACGTAGTCGGCGCGTAGCGGCAGCTCACGGTGCCCGCGGTCGACCAGCACCGCGAGCTGGACGGCCCGCGGCCTGCCCAGGTCACGCAGGGCGTCGAGGGCGGCGCGGACGGAACGGCCGGAGAAGAGCACGTCGTCGACGAGGACGACCAGGGCGTTGTCCACGCCGCCTTCCGGCACCGAGGTGCGCTCGAGGGGACGGTGCGGCTTGGTCCGCAGGTCGTCGCGGTAGAGCGTGATGTCGAGGGAGCCGACCGGCACGCGGACACCGGAGAACTCCTCGATGCGCTCGGCGATGCGGTTCGCGAGCGTGGTGCCGCGGGTGGGGATTCCGACCAGCACGACGCGGGGCGCTTCGCCCTCCGGGGCGTCGAGTGCGGTCTTCTCGATGATCTGGTGCGAGATGCGGGCCACGGTGCGTCCGACGTCCGCGGCGGACAACAGCTCGCGGGCGGGCGCTCCGGTTCCGGATGCCGATGGATCGGTGGATGCTGACGAGCCGTCCTCGGACATGGCCATACAGCGACCTCCTTCTCCGCCTCGCTGGACGGATCGTTAAAGGATGCCTGACGTTCAAACAGCCTATCAGCGGCCGAGAGGCGTCACGGCAAGGTTGACGGTGAAGCGCGACACACGGGCACCGACGACGAAGGCGGGTCCGGACGAAATCGTCGATCTCGTCCGGACCCGCCTGCGCTGCATCGGTGTCCTACTGTTCCGAACCGGGTTGTTCCGGAGCGCCGGGTCGTTCGGAAGCGTCGGCCTGCTTCGCGTGCACCGACGTCGCTGCGGCCGCGGCACGCACCTGGTCGGCGACGGCGACGAGCTGACCGAGTACCCCGTTGACGAACGCCGGTGAATCGTCCGTCGACAACGACTTCGCGAGTTCGACGGCCTCGTCGACGGCCACCACCGACGGCACGTCGGTGGCGTGGAACAGCTCCCACGCGGCGATCCGCAGGATCGCGCGGTCCACCGCGGGCAGCCGCTCGAGCGTCCACTCGTGCAGGTGGTCGGCGATGAGCCGATCGAGCTCGTCGAGGTGCTCGGCGACACCACGGACCAGGGTCCGGGTGTACGGCGCGACCGGGGCCACCTGGTCGTCGGTGAGCGCCAGCGCCACGCGGTCCGCGGCGAGGTCGATCGGGTCGGTGTCGCGGGCTTCGGCCTCGAACAGCAGGTCCACGGCGCGCTTACGCGCCTTGTGCCGGGCTCCGAGTTTCTTCTGCGTTCCGGACACTCAGGAGTTCACTCGCCCGAGGTAGCTGCCGTCACGGGAATCGACCTTGAGCTTGTCGCCGGTGTTGATGAACAGCGGGACCTGGATCTCGGCGCCGGTCTCGAGGGTGGCGGGCTTGGTGCCGCCGGTGGAGCGGTCGCCCTGCAGACCCGGATCGGTGTGCTGGACGACCAGCTCGATCGTGACGGGGAGTTCGACGAACAGCGGGGTGCCCTCGTGGGTGGCGACCTGTACTTCCATGTTCTCGAGCAGGAAGCGGGCGCCGTCACCGAGCGTCTCGGGGGAGATGGAGATCTGGTCGTAGGTCTCGCCGTCCATGAAGACGTAGTCGGTGCCGTCGTTGTACAGGTAGGTCATGTCGCGGCGGTCGACGGTGGCGGTCTCGACCTTGACACCGGCGTTCCAGGTCTTGTCGACGGTCTTACCGGAGAGCACGTTCTTCAGCTTCGAGCGCACGAACGCCGGACCCTTGCCGGGCTTGACGTGCTGGAACTCGATGATCTGCCAGAGCTGACCCTCGATCTTCAGCACGAGCCCGTTCTTGAAATCACTGGTATCGGCCACTTACTTCGCGTCTCCTAGAGTCGAGGAACCGCCCTTATACGACGGTCAATGTCTTGTCGGTCAGCGTGAGCAGTTCCGGTGCCTGCTCGCGCACCACGAGCGTGTCCTCGATCCGCACGCCTCCGCGCCCGGAGAAGTACACGCCCGGCTCGACGGTTACCGCCGCACCGGCGACAAGTGTACCGGTCGCCGCGGCGCCGATTCCCGGCGCTTCGTGGATCTCGAGCCCCACCCCGTGACCGAGGCCGTGCAGGAAGAGTTCTCCGTATCCGGCGTCGGTGATCACCGACCGGGCTGCCGCGTCCACCGCGGCGCATTCGACGCCCGGCGCGAGCGCCTCCCGGCCGGCCTGCTGGGCACGCAACACCAGGTCGTACAGCTCGCGCTGCCAGTCCGCGGCCTTCTCGAGCACATAGGTGCGGGTCATGTCGGAGTGGTAGCCGCCGACCTGCGCCCCGAAGTCGAGTTTCACGAAGTCCCCGGAGGCCAGCACCGCGTGCGTCGGCCGGTGGTGCGGGATCGCCGAGTTGGCGCCCGCGGCGACGATCGTCTCGAAGGAGATCCCGTCGGCGCCGTGGTCGAGCATGCGGGACTCCAGGTCGCGGCCGACCTCCTTCTCGGTGCGCCCGGGGCGCAGGCCGCCGGCGGCGATCAGGTCCGCGAGCGCCCGGTCCGCCGCGGTGCACGCCGCGCGCAGCAGCTCGATCTCGTGTTCGTCCTTGACCGCCCGCAGCTGTTCCACGAGTCCCGGCGTCGCGGTCAACGTCACCTTGCCGCCGAGCCCGGACCAGCGGGTGTGTTCGTCAACGGTGACCGTGTGGCTTTCGAAACCCCAGCCCGCCGCGTGCGTCCCGGCCGATGCGATGAGGTGGTCGGCGCTGGCGCGTGCGAGGACGGCGCGCAGGTCCGGGACCTGTTCGGCGATCTGCGTGACGTACCGGCCGTCGGTGCAGACGACGGTCCGCGATTCGTCGGCGTCGTCGTCGGTGGTGACCAGGAGCGCGGCGTTGGACCCGGTGAATCCGGTGAGGTAGCGGATGTTGAGCAGGTTAGTCACCAGCAGCGCGTCGAGTCCGCGGTCGGCGAGGACGGCGCGCAGCGCGGCGCGGCGGGAGGCATGATCGGCGGCCATCGAACCAACCTACCCCGACGATTCGTGGCCGGTCACAGGACGACGGGCCGGTTTCGGGTGTGGGCCGAGACACACTTCTGCCGTGACAGACGTTACTCTCGGATACATGAAACCCTGGTTGATTCGCGGGCTCGGCCTGACCCTCGTGCATGTGCTCGTCCGCGTCCTGCTGGGCGCGGCGCTCGTCCAGTGGCCCCTGCACGGATCGGTCCTGAGGTGGGGTGGTCTGCTCGTCGTCCTGTTCGCGGCCCTGATCTGGGGCGGCATCGACGGGATCCGGGATCGGCGCGCGAATCCCGATCCGGATCGCGGCGCGGATCTGACGATGCTGTGGCTGAAGGCGGGCGCGGTCACCGGCCTGCTCGGCGGGTTCCTCACGTGGCTCGTCGATACCGTCACTGCGATCCCGGTCGGCGTCAAGTCGTTGTTCTTCGAGCTCACCTCCGGCGCGGCGTTCACCGTGCTGCTGGTGTTCCTGCCCGCGATGTTCGCCGTGACCGTCGGCCGCTTCCTGGTGCGACGCGAGCAGGCGAAGCCGGTCGAGCAGTCCGCCGCGGAACCGGCGCCGGTGGGTGCTGCGGTCGGGGCCGACAGGGCATGGAGCAGTGACGACTCCCCCACCGAGGTGTTCCCGGCCGTCGATCCGCAACGGGACGGCAGGGCCTGACAGGCAAACATCGGGTCTCCCTCTTTCCGCGGGCCCTCTTTCCGCGGGCCGCCGCGACCATTGTGGTCGCGACGGCCCGCGGCCGTCTGTACCGGTCGCCCCGCTGAGTTTCCGTCGCGGGACGGGTCTGTCCTCATCGACCCCACTGCTCCGAGAACCGAGGTGCCCGATGACCGAAATGCTCGATCTCGATCCCGCCGCCCGCACGATGACCCGGGTGATCGCCGGGATCCGCGACGACCAGCTCACCGCCCGCACACCGTGCCGGGACGCGACAGTCGGCGATCTCCTCGACCACATCGGCGGCCTGTCCGTGGCGTTGACGGCCGCGGCGACCAAGGAGCTCGGGGAGATCACGGCGCGTCCGCCGGCGCCGAGCGCCGCCAACCTGGGCGACGACTGGCGCACGCGCATCCCCGCGCAGGTCGCGGCGCTTGCGCAGGCGTGGCACGATTCCGCCGCGTGGACCGGAACGACGCAGGCCGCCGGGCTGGACCTGCCCGGCCGGATCGCGGGACTCGTCGCGCTCGACGAGCTCGTGATCCACGGTTGGGACCTCGCGGCCGCAGCCGGCCTGCCCTACACCTGCGACGATGCGGCGGTGGCGGCCTGCACGGCGTTCGCGTCGACCGTCACCCCGGAGCAGCGGGCCGAAGGTGGTCTGTTCGGTCCGGTCGTGGAGGTTCCGGGGGATGCGTCCGCACTCGATCGGCTGCTCGGGCTCACCGGCCGTGACCCGTCCTGGACGCCTCCGCGCGAGAACTGACCCGGGCCGACCTGCATCGTTTGTTGTGAGCTGTCACAATTGATGGCCATGAGCGCTAAGACGAAGAACTCTGCCGCGCTCGCGTTGGGCGCGCGGGTGACGATTCGATCCGGCTCCGGCCACGCAGCACCGGAACGCGGTGCGATCGTCGCCGACTACGGCGAGGCCGCATCGCTGGTCGCCGACGACCTCGGCCGCGACTGGGCTCCGGTGCGCCGGTGGGCGGTCGCACTCGACGACGGCCGACTCGTCTTCGCCGACGACGCCGACCTCGAGCTCGAGACCTCCCCGAAGGGCGCCGGCACCGCGTCGTAGGCCCGGCGCGCCATCCCTCGTGGGTTCGGATCGGTGGTGCTCTACGAGGTGTGCACACGGCGTAGGGGTGGCACGATCGATTGTGGAGATCGTGACGTCGACGTGACGTTCGGCTCCCGAACAGGAAGTTGGGCAAGATGGCGCAGGGCACCGTGAAGTGGTTCAACAGCGAGAAGGGTTTCGGATTCATCGCTCCCGATGACGGGGGCGCCGACCTTTTCGTCCACTTCTCCGAGATCCAGGGCAGCGGCTACCGCTCGCTGGAAGAGAACCAGCGGGTGGAATTCGAGGTCGGGCAGGGACAGAAGGGGCCGCAGGCCCAGCAGGTCCGCGCCCTCTGACAAGTCCGCGAACGCCGAAATTCGGGGCGCATCCCATGTGGGTGCGCCCCGATGGCGTTGCGTCGCCGTCGCCATGGGAGCTCGACGGGATCTAGGGGGCCAGCGGCACGAACGGCAGAATTTCGTCCCCGTAGGGTCCGACCGTCCCCGCACTGGCTTCGGGCACCTCGTTCCATGCCCCGGGCAGGTCACGCAGCGGTTCCGACACCACGAGGCGCGCCCTCGGTCCGAGTTTCGCGAGCACCTCCACCTCTGGGTGCAGAGCACGCAGCGTCGTCATGTCGGTGGAGTAGTACAGCGACCGCGACTGCACCTGGCTGGAATATCGGAAGAACCACATCGACGTTCCGTCCGATGTCGCGACTGTCATCTGCACCGGGTTCTCGATGCCGTGCGCCCGGGCGGTCCTCTCGACGAATCCGACCGCCCGGCCGACGGCGCCGAGCGGGTCGTCGGTCAGTCCGAACGTCAACGCGAGGTAGAACAGCGCCTCCGAGTCGGTCGATCCCATGATCTCCGTGTACAGCTCCGCGTCCACCGCGAGCAGCAGTTCCCGCTTGATCTTCCGGTAGTCCACGATCTCGCCGTTGTGCATCCACAACCAGTTGCCGTACCGGAACGGATGGCAATTGCTGCGCTGGACCGGCGATCCCGTCGACGCACGCACGTGCGCGAAGAACATGCCGCTGCGGATCTGGCTGGCGAGTTCCCTCAGATTGCGGTCGTTCCAAGCGGGTTCGATGCTCTTGAACAGCGCCGGGCGGGGCCCTTCGCCGTACCAGCCGATGCCGAACCCGTCCCCGTTCGTGGTCGTGGCGCCGAGCTGCGAGTGCAGACTCTGATCGATGAGCGAGTGCACCGGTCTGAACAGCAGATCCTCGGCGAGGATCGGCTCGCCGGAATATGCCATCCATCTGCACACGTCTTCCATTGAAACAGAGTGGTCCGCGCCGACCCCGCGTTTTCCGAGTGCTGCCCCGGGTTTTCCGAGTGCGACCCCGGGTCTTCCCGAGCGAACGGTACAGTCGGTCGATCTGAGGAGACGAGCGGTACATTCGCTCGGAAACGACGCCGGCACCCGAGGCCGGAACCACGCTCCTGCAACGTTTCACCGAACTCCCCCGCGAACCCGGCGCCCGGCGCGCCTAATGGGATCACACAGTCGACGACACGGGGGTTCGCATGTCGAAGGAGTCGGAGCAGCTCACTGCCCTGGTTGTGTCCGGTGCCGGCGCGCGTGGTGCGTACGAGGCGGGTGCCGTCCAGGCCCTGCTTCCCGTACTCGCGGCCGACGACGCGGTTCCGCCGATCCTGGTCGGGACCAGCGCCGGGGCGTTGAACGTGGCGGGCTTGGCGGCCTATGCACACCTCGGTGCCGAGAGGGCGGCCAAGGAGGTGGTGGCGGCGTGGAGCGGGGCCGAGCTGACGAAGGTGTTCTCCCCGATCGGCACCCTGCTGCGGACGGGCGGATCGACGCTCGGCAGGCTGATCGGGCTTCCGGTTCCTCCTCCCGCCGGGCTTCTCGACACGTCGCCGATGCGGGCGGAGCTCGAGAAGCAGGTTCCCTTCGAGCGGCTTCACGAGAACATCCACACAGGCAAGGTGCGGGCGGTGGCCGTGACCGCGACCTCGCTGGCCACCGGCGGCACCGTGGTGTTCGTCGAACACCACGAGGACGTGCGTCTTCCCGACTACGACGCGCACCGCAACATCCAGTACGTCTCGACCACCCTGAGCGTCGAGCATCTGCTCGCGTCGGCTGCGATCCCGATGCTCTTCCAACCTGTCGAGATCACCGAGGAGCCACCCGAATACCGGGGTTGGTACGTCGACGGCGGGCTGCTGCTCAACACGCCCATCAAGCCGGCCGTGAAGTTGGGGGCGAACCGGATAGGGGTGGTCGCTTCCCATCCGCAGGAGCGTCTGCCACTTCCGTCCGTGTCGCCGGCCGAGGAAAATCCGCCCGACGTGCTCGGCACCGCCGCATTGTCGCTGCGCGCAATTCTCACGGACCGCATGATCGACGACCTGTGGACGCTGCGTAAGTGCAACGGCAGGAAGGGCTACCGGCACGTCGAGTCGGTGTTCGCCGGGCCGACCCTGCAGCAAACCGCCGAGATCGACCGTCTCGCGGACAAAGCGTTCGACGAGATGCTCGGACTTCTGCGCCGGCTGCGACACCCGCTCGCGTCGGCGGTGACCGGTCTGATGAGTGACGGACGGCCCAGCCACAGCGAGCTGCTGAGCTACACGATGTTCGACTCGAGATTCACCGCGCCCGCCGCGGATCTCGGCAGCAAGTGCACGCCGCAATTCTCCGGACCCGGCGGTACTCCCGCATGATGGGTCCGGCTCCGACCTCGTCGAGTCCCGGACCGCCCCGAAGGGTGTCACCATCCAGGTGTACGAGCCGGCGCGCCGCCCGGTGTACCCGGTCGCGGGAGGTCAGCCCGGTCGGTGACCCGTCACGGGGAACGACCGCCTCCGGTCTTCCTCACCGATCGTGTCGCCCGGCCGAGGCATGCGGTGCGGGTGCGTCGGCCGGTCCGGCCTTCCTCGCAGGTGTGTGCACACCCGGCGAATGATCTCGCCATCCGACGAGCACCTTGTGCAGATTCTCGGCGCCGTGCAACGGTTCCGGCGCTGCCGGCAGGTCGACGGGGTAGATGAGAAACGGGGTGCTCTGCGGTCCGCCCATGCCGCCGTGCGAGCCGACCTGCTCCTCGAACGCCGCGACCTCGTCGGTTTCGGGCCAGTACATGCCGCCGACCATGATGTCGGCCACGTTGTCGAAAGTGTCGGTGCGTCGAATCTTCGCCAGCGCATCGGGGCCCATCACCGCGAGAGGGTCCCGACCGGTGACTTCACCGGTCGTCACGTCGACCTGGCCGCCGGACCCCAGCACCACGGATCCGCCGGGTGCGGCCACGAACAGGAACCCGATTCCCGGATGCTCGCGGAGCGCGGTGAGCAGCCCGGGATGGGCGGCCTCGATGGCATCGACATCGGCACGTCCCGGCAGGTGCGGAAAGTAGATCAGACCGAGGTTGCCCGAGCCGAGCACGATCGGCTCGCCCGCGGAGGGAAGTGCCTCCTCGTCGGCCGCCGACGCGTGCATGCTGGCCGCCGCGTAGGCACGGCTCTCCGCCCCGGGCTTGGGGGATGCGGCGGCAGCGCGCTCGTGCCGGTGCCGCCCTTCCGCGGACGGCTCACCCCGCCCCGCCAGCCGGACAACCAACTCCCCCAAGGTCTCCCCGTAGCGTTGCCGGAAGGTGGCGCCCTGACTCTGCCCGTGGTCCGAGAGCACGACGACGCGGTAGCGCCGGTCCGCCTGCTCCGTCACCGCGAGCAGCATCTCGACGATCTCGTCGAGCTTGGTCAGCACTGCGAGGGTCTCGGGCCGGGAGATCCCGGAGTGGTGGGAGACCTCGTCGTATCCGATCAGGTCGACGTAGGCGATGCTGCGCCCCTTGATCAGGTCACCGACCACCGCCGCGGCGGTGACGTCGGTGGCCAGCACGGTCGCGAACGCCCGCACGAACGGATACACCCCTCCCCGCGACACTCGCGGCTGGATGTCCTTTCGCTTCTGCCGCAATGCTTGACGGAGCTCCCGCTGGAGTTCCGCGACCATTCGGATGAACGTGCGGAGCGCGCTCGCCGGGTCGGCGAAGTAGTCGCTGTAGCCGGCGCCGCCGCCGAGACGGGCACCGCGCATGCGGCTGACGACGAGCACGTTGTCGTGTGCTCCGCCGGTGAACAGGTTGCCGCGGCTCGCACCGTCGTGCGCGAGCAGACCCGGAATCTCGGCTCGTTCGAGTTCGCGCTGCTCGTTGTCGGCGGGGTTGCTGAACACCGAGATGCGCCCGGTCGTCTTGTCGTACCAGCGGAAAGCCGGCACGTTGTGGTTGGAACCATGCAGCACGGCCAGCTGGGTCGCCCCGGTCTGGCTGCTCCAGTCGGTGTGCCACGGGACCAGCCGGTGGGTCTCGCGCACCAGTTTCGCCAGCCCGGGCGTCACACCGTCGGCGATCGCGCGCCGCAGCACGTCGTATCCCAGGCCGTCGATCTGGATGCACAACAGCCCCGGAGCCGCGTCCACGCGAGCAGCGTTGCGTCGCAAACGGAACCGGTTCCGGCGCACCTGCATCAATCGGTACGCGGTGTCGGAGCGGGACGCGATCGCACCCGAGACCACGGAAGTGACCAGCGAGACCACCGCCGCCAGGACGACCGCATCGCGCGGCTCGTCCACCGTGGCGACCGGCACCAGGGACAGCGTCAACAGCATGATCGCGCCGCCCGCGAGGAACACCCCGACGAACAGCAGCACGGGGCCGATCCACGACATGAAGCGCATCGTCAACGGCCACAGGGCCGCGTTGAGGATGCCGAACACCAGCGCCACCGCCAGCGCAGCGGGAAGCGTCGGCAGCGGAGCAAAGCTCGACGGGTCCAAGGTGATGCCGCGGAGGATGCGGTCCAGCACGAGGACCGCGAACGCCGACGATCCCCAGAGCACGAGGAATTCGACGAGTATCCGCAATACACCGCCCACCGTGCGCATCGCACTCCCTCTCGTTGTCTGGAATCGTAAGGGGCGTGAGCGCGCCGCCGGGTGGGAATACCGCCGCGTCCGGGATGCGCTGGCTGGGGCATGCCAGCACGCTGATCGTGGACCGCGGGACGGTCGTCCTGACCGATCCGGTGCTCACCGACCGCGTCGCCCACCTGCGCCGCCGGCGGGGCCCCACTCCCCTCGGATTCGGCACGCGCAACCCGGACGTCGTCCTGCTCTCGCATCTACACGCGGACCACACCCATCTGCCGTCGCTGCGGCTGCTCGACCCGGACGTTCCGATCGTGGTCCCCTGGCGGGCGATGGACGGCCTGCCCGCGCTGCGCCGCTTCGGCGACCGCCTGGTGCCCTTGCGGCCCGGTGACGAGACACGCATCGGCGAGATCACCGTGCGCGCCGTGCCCGCACACCACGACGGTCGCCGCTGGCGACGTGGACCGCAGCTCGCGCCGGCGGTCGGATACGTGGTCGAGGGCGACCGGCGGACCTACTTCGCCGGCGACACCGATCTGTACCCCGGGTTGGAAGACCACGTCGGCCCCGGGGTGGATCTCGCGCTGCTACCCGTCGGGGGCTGGGGTCCCACACTCGGCGTCGGTCACCTCGACCCGCCTCGGGCCGCGGTCGCGGCGCGGCTGCTGGAGGCAGCCCTGGCGGTGCCGATCCACTACGGCACGCTGTGGCCGATCGGCTTCGACGCCGTGCGTCCCCGCTCGTTCTTCGGACCCGGCGCCGAGTTCGTCCACCATGCCGAGCGCGCAGGGCTCGTAGCCGTGGAGTTGCGTCCGGGTGACGCGCTCGGCGGACCGGACAGGGGACCCGGTTCGTCCGGGACGCATCGCAGATAGCCTCGCCGACACACCACCCACGCACCTCCCCCACGCCGCGGCCGGGCCACATTAGGGTCCTACCGACGATCATCCGAGGGGGACGACACATGAAGCTGGCCGAGGCACTGGCCGCGCGCGCAGATCTGTTCCGCAGGATCACGCAGCTGCGGGAACGGATCCTCGACAACGCCCGCCACCAGGAGGGTGAGGAACCGGCCGAGGACGCCGTCGCACTGCTCGCCGAACTCACCGACGCGCTCGACGAATACGAGCAGCTGATCCGCCGTATCAACCGGACGAACGCGGCGTCACCGCTCGGGGACGGCACCGTGACCGATGCGCTGGCCCGCCGAGATGTGCTGCGCCTGCATCATTCCGCGGTCACTGCGGCCGCCGACGCCGCGGCCGGGCGCTCCGAGCGCGGATTCGGTCGCCAGCTGCGCTCCGAGCTGGTACATGTCGCAGTCCTTCCGGTCGCCGAATTACGCACTCGCGCAGACCGATTGGCGCGCGAAATCCGCACCGTCGACATGGACATCCAGCGCACCAACTGGGAGGTCGATCTGCTGGACTAGACCGCGAGGAGGGCCGAGAGCTGGTAGCCGGCCGAAGAGGCGAGCACACAACCGCGCCGGGCGGTCAACTCCGGCACCTCGGTGCGCGGGGGCAGCGCAACAAAATTCACCATGCAGGCCCACCACCACGCACAAGAGACCGTGCACCACGCACGATTCACCACCACGTGCTGATCTTCGACCGGTGAGGGCGGGTTCGGGGGCATCTCGGCGCTCCTCGCGCCTCGAATCGGGATCGCCTCGAATCGAGGCGAGTAGCGTGCGCGAGCACACGGATGCGAACAAGAGGAGTGGAGCGATGGCCGCTACGGAACACAGCAGCACCACGGTTGCCGAGGTGATGGCCGAACTCGCCGAACTCGACGACCCCAAGATCCGTGCGGTCAACCTGAAACACGGCGACGACCACGGGGTGAACCTCACCAAGCTGCGCGCCGTCGCGAAACGACTGAAGACGCAGCAGGATCTCGCGCGGGAACTCTGGGACACCGGCGACAGCGCAGCCCGGCTGCTGGCCGTTCTCATCTGTCGCCCGAAGGCGTTCGACCGCGACGATCTCGACGCGATGTTGCGGGCGGCGCGCACCCCCAAGGTGCAGGACTGGCTGGTCAACTACGTGGTCAAGAAGAACCCGCACTGCGAGGACCTGCGCGCGACATGGTTCGCCGACCCGGATCCGGTCGTCGCGAGTGCCGGGTGGGAACTGACCGTCGACCGCGTCGCGAAGAACCCCGGCGACCTCGACCTGCCCGGACTGCTCGACATCATCGAAGCGCAGATGAAGGACGCCCCGGATCGACTGCAGTGGGCCATGAACCACTGCCTTGCCGAGATCGGCATCGAGCACGCCGACCTGCGCGACCGTGCGATCGCGATCGGTGAGCGCCTGAAGGTGCTCGAGGACTACCCGACGTCCCCGGGATGCACGTCCCCGTTCGCCCCGACCTGGATCGCCGAGATCGTGCGGCGCCGCAGCGCGACGTAACGATCGTCACGCCGCTCACCTCGTCCGGTTGCCCGGTCGGGTGCGCGCCCTCATGCTTCACACATGGACGGACCCGTGTTCCCGCCTCCACCACGCTCGGCGCGACCGGTTCGGCGCGAATGGGACGCGCTGAGTTCCCTGCCGCCGTCGACGGAGCGGTTCGACCCCGAGCAGGTCGAAGACCTTCCCCCGGCCGCGCAACGATGGCTCACGCACGCACTGGAACCGGGGGTGCCGCTCGCCCGCGCGGTGCACCTGACCATGCGCGGCCACATCAAGCTCGGATCGTGGCGACCGTTCCGGGCAGCGCAGGTCCTCGCACCGGGCATCGGGTTCGTGTGGGCGGCGACCGCGCGGGTCGCGGGTCTGCCGGTTCTCGGCTACGACCGGTACACCGACGGACGCGGCGAGATGAACTGGAAACTGGCCGGTCTCGTCCCGGTGATGTCGGCGGCGACCACCGACGTCGACACCAGCGCCGCCGGCCGATTGGCCTCAGAATTCGTTTTCGTACCAACGACATTCGCGATGGCGACGTGGCACGAGGCGGGTACCGGTTCCGCGCTCGCGACCTGGCGTATCGGCCGCCACACCGAGACGGTGTGCCTCGAACTCGCGGGAAACGGCCGGCTCGGAGCGGTCCACCTGGATCGCTGGGGCAATCCGAACGGAGAACCCTTCGGCCGCTACCCCTTCGGGGTGGACATCGAGGCCGAGTCGTCGTTCGGCGGCATCACGATTCCGACCCGGCTCCGCGCCGGATGGTGGTGGGGCACGAACCGCTGGTCCGAGGGTGAGTTCTTCCGCGCGGAGATCAGCGCCGCCGTGTTCCGCTGAGAACACCGCAGTCCGCCCGGAACACAGCATCTCGCCGGGAACACAGCCGCAACGACACCTGTGCGCACCGGAGAGTCACAGTTCATCGGGCACGCAGCGCCGGCCTCTGCAAGGATGCGCGGATGAATCTGGTTGGCATCCCGGAACAACGGCGCCGGGTCGGGCGCGTGGATCCCGTCGATCCCGCCGCCGCAGCACCGTCCGAGAAACCGAGTGCGACATTCCGCCCCGACATCGAGGGCCTGCGGGCCGTTGCGGTGCTCGCCGTGGTCCTGTTCCACGCGGGTGTGCCCGGGATCGGCGGCGGATTCGTCGGTGTCGACGTCTTCTTCGTCGTCTCGGGTTTCCTCATCACCGGGCTGCTGTGGCGGGACGTGACATCCACCGGGGCCGTGCGGATCGCCCGCTTCTACGGCGCACGAGCGCGTCGACTCCTCCCGGCCGGCGGTCTCGTGCTGGTGGCCACGGCGATCGGTTCGGCGTTCCTGTTGCCTCCGTTGCAGGCACGGGAGGCGCTGGGCGACGGTATCGCAAGTGCGCTCTATGCGGGGAACTACCGATTCGCGTTGCGTGGCACCGACTATCTGGCGGCGGACGCGCCCCCGTCCCCGTTCCAGCACTTCTGGTCGCTGGGGGTCGAGGAGCAGTTCTACCTGGTGTGGCCGGCGCTGATTGTCGCGACCGCCTGGTCGGTCCGTCGCAGCCGCGGCGGCGGGGCCCCGTCGGCGGTGCCGTACGTCTCGGTCCTGGTACTGGTTGCGGCGGCGTCGCTCACGGTGTCACTGTCCTGGACCGGCACGCTGCCGCCGTGGGCGTTCTTCTCGTTGCCGTCTCGGGCGTGGGAGTTGGCTGTCGGCGGCCTGGTGGCGCTGTCCGTCCCGCTGTGGCGCCGACTGCCGGGTCTCCTCGCGGCCACCGCGGGATGGGCCGGGCTGGCCCTGATCGTCCTCGCCTGTGTGCGTCTGGGCGAAACGACCCCTTATCCGGGCACGGCCGCGCTGCTGCCGGTTCTGGGTACGGCGCTGGTGATCGGCGCTGGCTGTGCGTCGCCGCGACTGGGTGTCGGACGCGGATTGTCGCTGCGGCCGATGCGCGCGCTCGGGCGCCTGTCGTACTCCTGGTACCTGTGGCACTGGCCCCTGCTGATCCTCACGCCGGCATTCCTCGACCGCGACCTCGGGGTGGTCGGCCGTCTCGCCGTGGTGACGCTCGCCGCCGGGCTCGCCGCGCTCACCCTGACGGCGGTGGAGAACCCCCTCCGGTTTGCACTCCCCCTGCGCCGCTCGGCTTCCCGCAGTCTCGTTGTCGGGGCAGCGATCACCGCGCTCAGCGTCTGCGTGTGTCTGGGGCTGCTGGTGCTGCGGCCGGTTCCGGTCGGCCACGGGGAGGCCGCCGCGGCACTGACGGTCTCTGCGCCGACGCAGGATCCGGCGCCCACGGCCGACCCGCACGATGTCGCCGTGCGGGAACTGACCGCACAGGTTCAGGCCGCGGTCGCGGCGACGGCGGGACAGGCTGCCGTCCCGTCGAACCTGTCCCCGTCACTGGCCGATGCGCCGTCCGGCAAGCCGGATGTGTTCCTCAACGGCTGTGTGCGCTCGTGGCTGGAGGTCGGACAGGACGAGTGCGCGTCGGGTGACATCACGTCACCGATCACGGTGGCGCTGGTAGGTGACTCGCACGCCGCGATGTGGGCTCCGGCGTTCGAATCGGTTGCCGTGGAACGGCAGTGGCGGCTGGAAACCCTGGGCAAGGTCACCTGTCCACTGCTGGACCTGTCGTTGACGAGCCCGTACCTGGGGCGCGAGTACACCGAGTGCGAGCAGTGGCGTGGGGAGATCGTCTCGCGGTTGCAGGAGGAGAGACCACAACTCGTCGTGCTCGGCATGTCCCGCCGATACGGCGGCGACTTCGGTTTCACCACGTACGGCCCGGAGTGGCAGAACAGCCTGACCCGGGTGGTTGCCCAACTCCGGGCGACCGGCGCGAAGGTCCTCGTCCTCGGCCCGGTGCCGGATCCGCACACGGTGGTGCCGACGTGCCTGTCCGAGCACATCGACGATGCGACGGCCTGCTCACCGGAGCGGTCGGTGGCGCTGAACGCTGCCGGCGTCGTCGCCGAGGCCGCGGCCACTGCCGCCGGCGGCGGGGAGTATGCCGATCTCACCGAGCTGTTCTGCACTGCCCAGAGCTGCCCGGTGATCGTCGGAAACGGCTTGGTGTTCCGCGACGACAACCACCTCACGATCGAGCACGCCCAGGCGTTGGCTCCTGTCGTCGGCGCACTCGCGGACCGAGCTCTGGCCCCGCGCTAGAGTTCCGTCGGGCCTGGGTGATCGGCAAACGGCGCGGCCGGGTACGGGCTCGAGCTGCAGTGGGTGAACGGCATCGCGCCGTCCGGCCACGCCGTACGTTCCTCTTCGTCGAGGCGAGCCACCTTCGCCGAGATCGACAGTTCGGCACCTTCCATCTGGTCGACCACGACCGGCCGCGTGAACCGGGTCTCCTACGAGATGACGTGGTTGTGGCAGCGACACGAGCCCGAAGCCTGCCACCGGAATGCTGTTGGAAGCTGTGACCCCGATTCCGGCGGGGACGGCGCCGACCGCCCCTCTTTCCACGAAAAGCGAGCACACTGAGAGGTGGCAAGCACGCCGAGGGACAGCAAGCAAGGCGAGCGGTATGAGTACACAACAGAATTCACAGGGCCGGGCCGCGTCGGCCGAGCCGCACCGTCGGGGCGCGGCGAGCGACCGGAATTCCACGAACAGCGGCGACGCGACGGCAGCCACCGCACCCCGCACGGGAGTCCGTTCACCGAAGGCGGCGACGAGGACGAAGGCGTCCCCCGAGACGCCTTCGGCGCGAGCCCCCCACAAGGAAACGGCCGGCCCGAGGTCGACCGCACCGCGACGCGGCCAACCGTCACGGGCAGAACCGCCGACTCGACGGAAACGAACAGATGTCGCGTCCGGCACGTCGGCTCCGACCACGCGCCGTGCGCGAGAACGACCCGACGGTGCCGTGCCCCGAAAGCATCCCCAGGCGGAGCCGACCACCACGAATCCGGCCACACGGAAACGCCCCCGAAAGGAGGGTGCCCGCCCGCCCGCGCACCCGCGGGCCGCCTCGCCGATCAACACGCATCAGCCGGAAATCTCATCGACGGTGCGCGGCGGCACTACTGACACCGGGCCTGCCGGCGCTGTCTTCGAGGTGGTGCGTCGATCGCTCGGGGCCGCCGTCGAAGCGTTGGAAAACCGTGTTCACCAGCTCACCGGCGTGCAGAATCGCGGTGACCTGGCGAAAAAGATCCGGAAGTGGATCGACCCGCTTGTCGATGAAGTTGCGCACGGACGCGCGGGCATGAAAGCCGCGCTGGCAGGACTTCAGGCCGTTCTGGCGGGTAAGAATCCGGTGTGGGCTGCGATCAAAGGCCTGGTTGCCGGGTTGAGCCTCGAGGCCAAGATCGGGCTCGTTCTCGTGCTGTCCCTCGCACTCCTGCTCGGGCCGGTGCTGCTCGTGGTCCTCTTGCTGGCACTTCTTGTCGCGGTGGTGGTCGCTGCGGTGCGAACCGGCACCGACTAGCGGCGGATCGGGTCCTCCGGCCGGCCATGGGGCAGTTCAACCGCCCCGTCGCGACCGGAGGACCTTACCGTGTCAGAGCAGCACGGTGCCGGCGTCGGCCTTGCCCTGCTTGGCGACCTCGGAGTAGGCCGCGGCGAGCAGCGTCGGGTCCGGCCCCTCGAGCCGGCCCGGCTTGGCGAGACCGTCGAGGACGACGAACCGCAGCATTCCGGCGCGGTTCTTCTTGTCGGTCTGCATGCCCTTGTGCAGCTCGGCGAAGGCGGCGGCGTCGTAGGTGGTGGGCAGGCCCACCGCTTCGAGGATCGTCCGGTGCCGATCGGCGGTCGCGTCGTCGAGACGGCCGGCCAGCCGGCCCAGTTCCGCGGCGAACACGAGACCGACGGAGACGGCGGCGCCGTGACGCCACCGGTACCGTTCGCGGCGCTCGATGGCGTGGCCGAGGGTGTGCCCGTAGTTGAGGATCTCGCGCAGGCTCGACTCGCGCAGATCCGCGGCGACGACCTTGGCCTTGACCTCGATGGAACGGCGGATCAGTTCCGGCAGGACCGTGCCGGTCGGATCCAGCGCAGCCTGCGGGTCGGCCTCGATGAGATCGAGGATCGCCGGGTCGGCGATGAAGCCGGTCTTGATGACCTCGGCCATGCCGGCGATGATCTCGTTGCGCGGCACGGTCTCGAGGGTCGCCAGGTCCACGAACACGGCGGACGGCTCGTGGAACACGCCGACCAGATTCTTGCCCGCCTCGGTGTTGATGCCGGTCTTGCCGCCGACCGCGGCGTCGACCATCGCGAGCAGCGTCGTCGGAATGTGGAAGATGCGCACCCCGCGCATCCAGGTGCCGGCGACGAATCCGGCGAGGTCGGTGGCGGCGCCGCCGCCGAGCGAGACGATCGCGTCGCTGCGGGTCAGGCCGATGCGGCCGAGCACCTCCCAGCAGAACCCGGCGACCGCGAGGTCCTTGCCGTCCTCGGCATCCGGGATCTCCACGCGGTGCGCGTCGATTCCCTTCTCCGCGAGCACTTCCCGCAACGCCTCGGCCGTCGCTTCGAGCGGCGGCTGGTGGAAGATCGCGACGGTGCGGGTGCTTGCGAGGGTGTCGACGATGTCGCCGAGCAGGCCCCGGCCGATGATCACCGGGTAGGGCTGGGCCGTCTGGACGTCGACGCGTACCGGTTCGGTCACGGTGTGGTGCTCCGCTTCTCTGCGCTGGTGGACGTGGCGCTGGTGGACGTGCTCGCGGTGGCGCCGGCAGCAGCTTCCGCCTCGAGCTTGGTGATCAGGTACTGGACGACGCGGCCCGGACTGCGGCCGTCGGTCCGAACCCGGATGGTCGCGGCCTGCCGGTACAGCGGGCGACGTCGGCGCATCAGTTCTCGGTACTTCTTGGCCGGATCGTCCCCCGCGAGCAGGGGGCGACCGGTGCCCGTGCCGGTTCGGCGCAGACCTTCGGCGATGCTGATCTCGAGGTAGATCACGGTGTGCCCGGCGAGCCGCTTGCGGGTGCGCTCGGACAGGATCGCCCCGCCACCCAGGGAGACGATGCCCTCCTGTTGTGTGAGGGCATCGGCGACGACGCGTTCCTCGATCTCCCGGAACGCCGGCTCGCCGTCCTCGGCGAAGATCTCGGGGATGGTGCGGCCGGTGACGCGTTCGATCTCGGCGTCGGTGTCGAGCAGCGGCAAATCGAGCGCCTGGGCCAGGCGCCGACCGATCGTCGACTTTCCGGCGCCGGGCGGCCCGATCAGTACGGCGCGTGGCCTCATGACAGTCACCGCGGCGGACGCGCCGCGATGCCCTTCATGTAGTGGTCGGCGTTGCTGCGGGTCTCGGCGAGCGAGTCGCCCCCGAACTTCTCGAGCGCGGCCTGCGCGACGACCAGCGCGACCATCGCCTCGGCGACCACACCGGCGGCGGGCACCGCACACACGTCGGACCGCTGGTGGATTGCGACCGCTTCCTCACCGGTGGTCATGTCGACGGTGGACAGGGCACGCGGGACGGTGGAGATCGGCTTCATCGCCGCGCGCACGCGCAGCGCCTCACCGTTGGTCATGCCGCCTTCGATGCCACCGGCGCGGTTCGACGAGCGCAGCACACCGTCCGGGCCGGGCTTCATCTCGTCGTGGGCGGCGCTGCCGCGGCGCCGGGCGGTCTCGAAGCCGTCGCCGACCTCGACGCCCTTGATCGCCTGGATGCCCATGAGGGCCGCGGCGAGCCGCGCGTCCAGGCGGTCGGCGCCGCTGATGAACGAGCCCAGGCCGACGGGCAGCCCGTGGACGACGACCTCGACGACGCCGCCGAGGGTGTCGCCGTCGCGCTTGGCGGCTTCGATCTCGGCGATCATCGACTCTTCGGCGGCCTTGTCGAACGCGCGCACCGGGCTCGCGTCGATGGCCTCGAGGTCGGCGGCGGTCGGCTCCGCACCCACGTACGGGTCGGAGGCGCCGATGGAGATGACGTGGGAGACGACCTCGGCGCCGAACAGCTGACGCAGGAAGTTGCGGGCGACGGTGCCGGCGGCGACGCGGGCCGCGGTTTCACGGGCGCTGGCGCGTTCGAGCACCGGGCGGGCGTCGTCGAAGCCGTACTTGAGCATGCCGGAGTAGTCGGCGTGGCCGGGGCGCGGACGGGTCAGCGGCGCGTTGCGGGCCTGACCGGCGAGTGCCTCGGCGTCGACCGGGTCGGCGGACATGATGGTTTCCCACTTGGGCCATTCGGTGTTGCCGACCTCGATGGCGACGGGGCCGCCGAGGGTGAGTCCGTGGCGCACACCGCCGATGATGGTGACCTTGTCGGCCTCGAACTTCATGCGCGCGCCGCGTCCGTAGCCGAGTCGGCGGCGGGCGAGCTGTTCCGAGATGTCGGTCGAGGTCACCTCGACACCGGCGACCATCCCCTCGAGCATCGCGACGAGGGCGGGACCATGAGATTCTCCAGCAGTTATCCAGCGCAGCACACCGCATATCCTTCCATGCCCGACCGGGTTGTCGTGACGGTGGTCCGCTCAGGCGGCGGTGAGGAGTGCGAGCACGGTGATCGCGCACATCGACGGGCCGTGCGGAACGAGCACCGGCCCATCCCTCGGTCGCCACCTCTGTCCCACCCGCATCACCAGTCCCGCGATGGCGGTGAGCAGCGGTGGACCGACCGCGACGCACAGCCACACCGCCGGTCCTGCCATCCCCGCGGCGGCACCCACACCGACCGCGAGTTTGACGTCCCCGGCACCCAGCGATCGCGGCGAGACGAGGTGGGCGAGCAGCATCGGCCCGGCGAGCAGGCCCGCGCCGACGAGTGCCGCGCGCCCCTGCCCGGTCCCCGCCGCGAGCGCCACGATCGCTGCCGCACCGGGTGCGGTGAGAACGTTCGGGAGCCGTCGCTCGAGCAGGTCGACGGCGCTCAGGCACACGCACCACCAGATCAGCGCGGTGAGTGCGAGGGCCTCGACCGGACCCGGGGCGGATACGGCCGCAACCAGACCCCCGGCCACGCAGGTCGCCTCGCAGACGCCGCGGGCCGGCGGGCGCCCGGAGAGCCGGGACGTCAGGTGTCGAGCTCCGAGTCCGGCGACGAGTCCGGGCGCGGCACACAACGCGATGTCCATGGGCGCAGCGTGCCGGTTACAAGATCGCCGATCGACCTCGTCGGGTGGGAAAGCCCGAATCTGTGGATGGATCGGGCGGGTGTGGACAACTCCTCTCCGGGGAGAAGATCCCTCGGTTCCCTCCCGCTTCCCTCTGCGCCTCTTCTCTCTGCGCCTCTTCCAATGCCCTCTCGAGCTCCCCGAGTGCCCTCTCCGCCTCCTTCAATGTCCTCTCGTAATCCCCGACGAACCGGAACATGAGGTAGTAGCGGACGACCCTGATGATCAGCGCCACCGCCCCGAAGACGACCGACACACACCACCACCAGCCTCCGAGCACCCCCTGCAGGAACAGGGATGCGGCCATGGCAGCGACACACCCCCACTCGACACGAATCGCCCGCCGAGCCTTGTCCTGATCGACCACACGTATCGGCCTCGATGTCCCCATCCACACATCCCCCTCGCCGCCGTCGGCGATCATCACTACATCCGGCGACCATGCGCCGTGCGCACCGTCGTTCACGACATATCTTCGTTCAGGACTCGGGCCTGGAGACGTCCGGCTGTACCGCCGGTCCGGTGACGTCGCAGTGCGGCTTGCACGCCACCGAATCCGCGGGCACCGCGGCGGCCGGTGCGGGAATGAGGGCGGCCGCGAGGACCGCACTGACCGCGAGCAAGCCGGCGCAGATCAGCATCGCGATGTCGAACCCTCGGTCGAACGTGGCCGCGTCGGTGAGGGCCGCACCCCCGAGCCCGGCGAGCCCGGGCAGCGCCGCGACGGCGAGCAGCTGGCTGGTGCGGGCCACCGCGTTGTTGACCCCGGACGCGATCCCGGCTCGTGCGACCGGCACCGCACCGAGCACCGCCGCCGTCAGGGGTGCCACCAGCGTCGACAAGCCGAGACCGAACACGACGACGGCGGGCAGCACGTCCCGCAGGTAGGTCGCGTCCGCGTCGATGCGCAGCATGAGCAGCAACCCGACCGCCGCGACGGCGGGTCCCACCGTCATCGGTCCGCGCGGACCGTGTCGCTGGGCGTAGCGACCCGCCCGCGAGGACAGCAGCAGCATCAGGACGGTGATCGGGATCGTGGCCGTGCCTGCCAGGATCGGCGAGTAGCCGACGACGAGTTGCAGTTGCAGCACCAGCAGGAAGAACACGCCGCCGAACGCGGCGTAGACGGTGAACGTGACCAGGTTCGCGGCGGTGAACAGCCGGGAGACGAACAGATCCGGCGGGATCAACGCGACCGGGGAATGCCGCTCGACCAGCACGAACGCCGCCAGCACCGCGATGCCGACACCGGCGACGACGGGCTGCGCCTCGATCAGGCCGTAGGTCACCAGACCCAGCCCGACCGCACCCAGGACCGCGCCCGCGACGTCGAGCCGATCCGGTGGCGACGGGTCGCGACTCTCCGGCACGTGACGGACCGACACCCAGACGACGACGGCGGCGAGGGGCAGATTCAGCAGGAACACCGACCGCCAGCCCGCGACCTCCACCATCCAGCCGCCCAGCAGCGGACCGACGGCACCGGCGACCCCGCCGAAGCCGGACCACAGGCCGATCGCGGCGCCCCGGTCGTCGTCCCGGATGGTCGCCGAGATCAGCGCGAGGGATCCCGGCGTGAGCAGGGCCGCACCCACGCCCTGCAGGATTCGCGCGATCACCAGCGTGGTGACGTTCGGTGCGACTCCGCACAACAGCGACGCGGCCGCGAACCACACTGTGCCCCAGACGAATACGCACCTTCTCCCCCACCGGTCACCGAGTGCGCCGCCGAGCAGGATCAGCGACGCCAGGGTCAGCGTGTAGCCGCTGAGTACCCACTGCATGCCGGCGACACCGGATCCGAGGTCGGCGGCGATGCGCGGCAGCGCGATGTTGACGACGGTGCCGTCCAACAGGGCGAGGCTCGAGCCGAGCACGGTGGCGATGACGACCCACCGGCCCCGGCGGGTGTGCAGACCGACGGTCGCCTCAGCCATCTGTTCATGGTGCCTGCCTCACCGACACCCCGCAGTCGATCCCGAGGTCCGGGCGGCGCCCCTCGTCGCCGCCCGGACCTCGGCGCCCTACTTCGGCTGGAATCGCTGCGCACCGTCGAGGCGCACCACCTCGCCGTTGATGTACGGATTCTCGAGCAGGTGCTGCGCGAGGAAGGCGTATTCGTCCGGGGTCCCGAGCCGCTTCGGGAACGGCACCGATTCGGCGAACTTGGCGAGCTTCTCCTCGCCGAGGAACTCCATGATCGGGGTGCGGACGGTCCCGGGTGCGATGCTGTTGAGGCGGATGCCGACCGCGCTGAGGTCGCGGGCGCCGGTCAGGGTCAGGGCGTTCACGCCGCCCTTCGCCGCGGCGTAGGCGGACTGTCCGATCTGCCCCTCGTACGCGGCGATCGAGCTGGTCATCACGATCGCGCCGCGCTCCCCGTTCGGCTCGGGGTCGAGCTTGGCGATCTTCGCGGCGGCCAGTCGCAGGACGTTGTAGGTGCCGCTCAGGTACAGCGCGATGGTGTCGGTGAATCCCTCGAACGTGTGGGGGCTGCCGTCCCGGTTGACGACCTTCTCGAGCACCCCGAATCCGCCGTGGGCGATCACCGCGTACCGGAGTGTGCCGAGGTCGTCCGCGGCCGCCAGCGCCGCCTCGATGCTCGCGCTGTCGAGGACATCGGTCCGCACGTACACGGCCTTGTTGCCCAGTTCCTCGGCCAGCGCGCGGGCCTTGGCGTCGTTGACGTCGGCGATCACGACGGCCGCGCCGGCACCGTGCAGCCGGCGCACGGTGGCTTCGCCGAGACCGCCGGCGCCACCGCTGACGAGGACTACTTCACCTTCGAAAGACACAGTTCCTCCAGGGGTTGTGGTGTGCGCTCAGGCGCCGGTCCATTGCGGTGCGCGCTTCTCGGCGAAGGCCAGCGCACCCTCCTTCGCGTCCTGCGAGGTGAACACCGGGACGATGAGCTCGAGCTGCTTCTGCCACATCTCGTCGTCCGACCAGCCGCGCGATCTGGTCATGATGTCCTTGGTGACCGCGACCGCGAGGGGTCCGTTCGCGGTGATCCGATCGGCCAGGGCGAGCGCCTCGTCGAGGGCCTTGCCCGGCTCGGCGAGCACGTTGACGAAGCCGTACCCGTGTCCCTCCTCGGCCGTGAAGCTGTCGCCGGTCAGCGCGAGTTCGAGGGCCTTCTGATAGGGGATGCGCCGGTGCAGCCGCAGCAGCCCACCGCCGCCGGCGACCAGGCCACGTTTGACCTCGGGGATCCCGAACTTCGCGGTCGTCGACGCGACCACCAGATCGGTCGCGAGCACGAGTTCCGTTCCGCCCGCCAGCGCGTATCCCTCCACCGCGGCGATGATCGGCTTGCTCGGTGGTCGTTCGGTGAAGCCCATGCCACGGCCTGGGATCGCGACGATCTCGCCGGCCGCGAACGCCTTCAGGTCCATACCCGCGCAGAAGTTGCCACCCGCGCCGGTCAGCACCGCCACCGACAGTTCGGGGCTCTCGTCGAGTTCGTCGACCGCGTCGGCCAGACCCCGACTGACAGCCAGGTTCACCGCATTGCGCGCGTCCGGCCGGTTGATCGTGATCACCAACGTGCGTCCGCGGTGTTCCCGCAGCACTTCGTCCGACACCGTTTGCCTCCCAATGAGTTTCGTGGCGAAGAATTTCGTGGGTTTTCTCAGACCTCGACGACGACCGCGCCGCCCTGCCCGCCGCCGGCACACATCGCAGCGACCCCGATTCCGCCGCCGCGGCGGCGCAGTTCGTAGAGCAGGGTGGTGACCATGCGGGCGCCGGTCGCGGAGATGGGATGCCCGAGGCTGCAGCCACTTCCGGAGAAGTTCACCCGTTCCTCGTCGAGCCCGTACTCGCGGCACGCGGCAATCGGCACCGACGCGAACGCTTCGTTGATCTCCCACAGCGTCACATCCGACGCGGCCAATCCCGCCCGGTCGAGGACCTTGCCGATCACTGCGACCGCGCCGAGCCCGGTATCCCGCGGGGCCAGGGCCGCATTCGCCCACGCCCGGACCCTGCCGAGCACCTCGAGCCCCTCGGAGGCGGCGTAATCTCCGGCGACCAGCGTCACCGCGGCCGCGGCGTCGTTGATGCCGCTGCTGTTGCCGGCCGTGACGGAGAAGCCCTCGATCTCCGGATGGAGCACCGGCAGCGACGCGAGACGTTCGAGGGTGGTGTCGCGGCGCGGGTGCTCGTCGACCGCGAAGTCCAGTACCGAACCGTCGGGCCGCTGCACCTTGATCGGCACGATCTCGTCGACGAACTTCCCCGCGTCGATCGCGGCGACGGCACGGCGATGCGAACGTTCGGCCCAGGCGTCCATCTCCTCGCGGCTGATCCCGACCGCCTGCGCGGTGTTCCAGCCGACGGTGATCGCCATGTCGAGGGTCGGCGCGTCCGGCGTTTCCGGGTGCGACGGCGGCATCCACGGCTCCAGGAACTCGAGATTCGAACCCGGCACGCGCCATTTCATGATCGGCGAGGTCGACAGGGACTGCACACCACCGGCCACGATCACCCGTTCCATGCCCACGCCGATGTGTGCGGCCGCGTTCGAGATGGCGGTGAGGCTGCCTGCGCAGTGCCGGTTGACGGCCTGCCCGGGCACCGTGGTCATGCCCGCGGCCACCGCCGCGTGGCGCGCGAGATCACCACCGCCGTAGTTCAATTCGGCGAAGATGACGTCGTCGACGTGGGACGGATCGATGCGGGCGCGGCGCACCGCCTCGGTCAGGACGGTCTCGGCGAGGGTCTCTGCCGGCACGTCGACCAGCGCTCCCTTGAAGGACCGGGCGATCGCGGTGCGGGTGGCGCCGACGATGACGGATTCGACCATGTGTGTCGCCCTTTCGGTGACGTGCCGACGGGGCCGGCGGGTAGGCGTTCGCTTCTGCTGTTCACTGACGCGGCATGCGGCAGCCGATCGTCTTCGTTTCGAGGTACTGCTGGAATCCTTCGAGCCCGCACTGGCGTCCGACGCCGCTGTTCTTGAAGCCGCCGAATGGTGCGTCGGCGCCGTAGAACATGCCGCCGTTGACGCCGATCGCGCCGGTCCGGATGCGCCGCGCGACGGCCATGCCGCGCTCGGTGGACCCGGACAGCACCGCCCCGGCCAGGCCGTAGTCGCTGTCGTTGGCCAGACGAATCGCTTCGTCGTCGTCGGCGAACGGGATCATGACCAGCACCGGGCCGAAGATCTCCTCGCGGGTGATCGCCAGGCTCTGGTCCTCGCAGACGAACACGGTCGGTTCGACGAAGAAGCCGCCCGCCAGCTGCGGCGGCAGGTCGCACACCGCTCCCCCGCCGGTGACGATCCTCGCCCCGCCGCCGACCGCGCGATCGCACGCGTCGAGCACGCGGTCGCGCTGGGCGGCGCTGACGACGGGACCGACCAGCGTGTCGGGCAGTGCCGGATCACCCACCGGCACCGACGCGTACATCACGGCCACGTCCTCGACCAGGTCGTCGAACAACGAGCGGTGCACGAGCATCCGACTGGTCGCCGCGCACGCCTGACCGGCGTGCACACACACGCCCACCGCGCTGCGCAGCGCCGCGGCCGGATCGGCGTCGTCGAGGACGACGAGCGCGGATTTGCCGCCCAGTTCCAGGAAGGTGCGTTTCATGGTGGCCGCGCCGTCGCGCACGATGGTGCGGCCGACGGCGGTGGAACCGGTGAAGGAGATCAGGTCGACGCGTGGGTCGGAGACCGGCAGCGCGGCGACCCCGGTCGAGTCGGTGGTGACGACGTTGACGACCCCGGCGGGAATGTCGGTGCGCTCGGCGATGATCCGCCCGATGCGGGTGGCGTTCCACGGAGTGTGCGGATCCGGTTTGAGAACGACGGTGTTGCCGGCGGCGAGCGCCGGACCGAGCTTGTTGAGGATCACCTCGATCGGGAAGTTCGACGGGGTGATCGCCGCGACCACCCCGACCGGTTCCTGCACCACGGTCCGCACGTTGCGGGCACCGAACAGACCGCCGCCGTCGAGGACGCGTTCCCAGGGGTAGTCGTCGATCAGGTGGGCCGGGTAGCGCAACGCCTCGGCCAGCGGCCAGTCCAGTTGCGCGGTGCCGGTGGTCATGACCGGGCAGCCGGCCTCGGCGACGAGTTCGTCACGCAGATCGTCGTGTTCGGCATCGAGTCCGGCCTGGAGCTGGTCGAGACACCGGGCCCGCAGGGGCCGGTTCGTGGACCAGTCGGTCTCGTCGAAGGCCCGGCGCGCGGCGGCGATCGCGCGGTGCATGTCCTCGGGTCCGGCCGCCGCGGTGGTGCCGAGCACCCGGCCGGTGGCGGGGTCGAGGTTGTCGTAGACGGCGCCGGAGACGGCATCGACCAGTGTGCCGTCGACGAGCATCCGACGTTCGGCGCGTTCGGCCACCCGAGAATGCCGCTTCGGTTGTGGTGCGATCCGCGTCCCGATTTCGCTCACGTACCCCCCGTTCGCCATCCTGGATGATTAACTGTAAACGTTACCGTATAGTTCCTCAACACACCGTCTGGAATCGGAAGGGGAACCGATGTCGGGTCTGCTCCAGGGCATTCGCATCGTCGAGTTGGCATCGTGGACGTACGTCCCCAGCGCCGGTGCGGCGCTCAGCGATTGGGGGGCAGAGGTCGTCAAGATCGAGGACACACGCGGCGGCGATCCCTGCCGCTACCTGAACATCGGCGGCCTCGATCCGGCGCAGTCGCGGGTCGACGCGAACTTCATGATGGAACTCGGGAACCACGGCAAACGCAGCATCGGGGTCGACATCAAATCCGAACGGGGCCGGGACATCCTGCGGCGCCTGATCGAACGCGCCGACGTGTTCCTCACCAACTGGCTGCCCGCCGCACTCGAGCGCGCCGACCTGTCCGTCGAACGCATCCGCGAGTTCAACCCGAACGTCATCGTCGCGCGCGGCAGCGGGCAGGGCAGCCGCGGACCGGAACGCGACCGCGGCGGCTTCGACGCCGCGAGCTACCTGGCCCGCGGCAGCGTCGCCTACGCCCTGACCCCACCGGATGCCGAATACCCGGTGACGCAGACGCCCGCGTTCGGCGACCTGCAGGGCGGCATCACCCTCGCCGGCGGGATCGCCGCCGCCCTGTTCCACCGGGCCACCACCGGCCACGCTCCCGTCGTGGACAGTTCCCTTCTGTCCCAGGGTGTTTGGGCCATGGCACCGGACATCGCCGCGGCGGATTACTACGGCATCGACCGGATCCCGGTCGGCAATGCGGGCACGGCGCCGAATCCCGCCGTCAACCGCTACCGGACCCGCGACGGCCGGTGGATCCAGCTGGTGTTCCTGCAGGCCGACCGGTTCTGGAAGGGCTTCTGTGAACGCATCGGCCGGCCCGACATGGCCACCGACGAACGGTTCGTGCCGCTGGCGAATCTGGTTGCCAACAAGGAGACCGCGACCGCGGAACTGCGCCGCACCTTCGCCGAACGCGATCTCGCCGACTGGCAGAAGATCCTCGCCGACGAGCCGGGCGTCTGGGCGACCCTCGCGAGTCCCAAGGAGGTGCTCTCGGATCCGCAGGTCGTCGCGAACGGCTACCTCATGACCGTCACGGACGCGGCGGGCCGCGAGTACCGCACCGCAGCCGCACCCGTCCAGTTCGACGAGACCCCACCGCCACCCCGCCGCGCCCCCGAGTACGGCGAGCACACCGAGGAGATCCTGCTCGAACTCGGATTCGACTGGGAGGACATCATCGCCGCCAAGGAAGCCGGAGCCGTGCTGTGAAACGACATCTCACCTGCCCCTGCGGGGAATACCTCACCGGCGCCGACGAGGACGAACTCGTGGAGAACGCACGCCGGCATCTGGCCGAGCAGCATCCCGGGCACGACTACGACCGCGAGCAGATCCTCTTCATGGCCTACTGACCCGCTTTCAGAAGCAGCACGACTGTCCCCCAACATCTTCCGCCGCCGAGGAGCGTCGACGTGAACAAGAACGACATGATCCTGATCAGCGTGGACGATCACATCATCGAGCCACCCGACATGTTCGACAACCACCTGCCGAAGAAGTACGCCGCCGACGCCCCGAAGCTCGTCCACACCCCGGACGGCGCCGACATGTGGAAGTTCCGGGACACGGTGGTGCCCAACGTCGCGCTCAACGCGGTCGCCGGTCGCCCCAAGGACGAGTACGGGCTCGAACCGGACGGGCTCGACGAGATCCGGCCCGGCTGCTTCGACGTGCACGAACGCATCAAGGACATGAACGCCGGCGGCATCCTCGCGTCGATGAACTTCCCGTCCTTCCCCGGGTTCGCCGGCCGGTTGTTCGCCACTGAGGACCCGGACTTCTCGCTCGCGCTGGTGCGCGCCTACAACGACTGGCACATCGACGAATGGTGCGGCGCGTACCCGGGGCGGTTCATCCCGATGGCGCTGCCGGTGATCTGGGACGCCGAACTGTGCGCCGCCGAGGTGCGGCGGTGCGCCGAGAAGGGCGTCCATTCGCTCACCTTCACGGAGAATCCGGCCGCGCTCGGCTACCCGAGCTTCCACGATCCGTTCTGGAATCCGCTGTGGAAGGCGCTCGTCGACACCGACACGGTGCTCAGCGTGCACATCGGGTCGTCGGGGCGGCTGTCGATCCCGGCCGTCGATTCCCCGCCGGACGTGATGATCACGCTGCAACCGATGAACATCGTGCAGGCCGCGGCCGATCTGCTGTGGTCCCGGCCGGTCAAGGACTACCCGGACCTGAAGATCGCGCTGTCCGAGGGCGGCACCGGGTGGATCCCCTATTTCCTCGAACGCCTCGACCGGACCTACGAGATGCACTCCACGTGGACCCTGCAGGACTTCGACGGCAAGCTGCCCAGCGAGGTCTTCCGCGAGCACTTCCTCACCTGCTTCATCAGCGATCCGGTCGGGGTGCGGCTGCGCCACGACATCGGGATCGACAACATCGCGTGGGAGTGCGACTACCCGCACAGCGACTCGATGTGGCCCGACGCTCCCGAGGTCCTCTCGTCGGTTCTCGTACGCGAGAACGTGCCCGACGACGAGATCGACAAGATGACGCACCTGAACGCGATGCGCTGGTACTCGTTCGATCCGTTCACACACGTCCCCCGTGAGCAGGCGACGGTCGGCGCGCTGCGCGCTGCAGCCGCCGGGCACGACGTGAGCATCCAGCCGCGCAGCCACAAGCACACCCCCGCCGAGGACAAGCTGACGGCGTTCCAGGCGCAGATCAAGGCGGCCACCGCGCACACCGCGTCCTGACCGACGCTCCCTCCCAGCGGCGGGTAGTCGTCCCTCATACCTAGATCTGCTAGGGTCACCGTTATCCATAGCACCGCTAGGTATGAGGGCGACATGTTCATCGAGAAAGACCTGGTGGCCGCCTCGGCCACCCCGCTCGTGCTCGGCATCCTCGCCGAAGGCGAGTCGTACGGGTACGCGATCATCAAACGCGTCAACGAGTTGTCGCAGGGGCAGATGCAGTGGACGGACGGGATGCTGTACCCGCTCCTGCACCGCCTCGAGCGGGCGGGACACGTGTCCGCCACCTGGCGCGTCGCCGACAACGGGCGACGCCGCAAGCACTACGCCCTCACCGACGCCGGCCGGAACGTGCTCGCCGAACGGGCGGCGCAGTGGACCGTCGTCGCCGACGCGCTGCAGCAGGTGTGGCAGTCGGCCCAGTTGCCTCCCACCGCCGCCGCGACGGGGTGGTCGTGATGACACTCGACGCGCATCTCGAATCCCGCATCGCCGGCTGGCGCAACTATGTCTCCGACCGGCAGGTGATCTCGTCCGCGGACATCGACGAGATGGAAGATCATCTGAGAGAACAGATCTCGGACTTCGTCTCGGTCGGACTGACCGACGACGAGGCGTTTCTCATCGCGGTCGGCCGGATGGGCGGTGTCGACGAGATCTCCCGGGAGTTCGCCCAGGAACATTCCGACCGGCTGTGGAAGCAACTCGTCCTCACCCCGGATGCCGATGAGAAGTCGGGTGCTCTGCGCCGCCCCAGGGAACTCGCGGTCGTGCTCGCGTGCGCGCTCGGCGCCGGACTCGCGGTCCGGGCCGGAGTCGAGTGGCTGACGGAGTCGGCACTCGTGCGCAACGCCGCACTGCTCGTCCTGCCGTTCCTCACCCTGTACTTCGCGTGGAAGCGCGGCATGGGCCCGGGAAGGACTGCGGCACTCGCCCTCCCGTTCGCCGCGGCGGCGGTCGTACTCAACGCGTTCCCCTTCGAACCGGGTGGTGTCACCGAGATCATCGCGGCGATCCACGCCCCCGTCGCCCTGTGGTTCGTGGTGGGAGCCGCCTACGTCGGAGGCGACTGGCGTTCCCACCGCCGACGCATGGACTTCGTGCGCTTCACTGGGGAATGGGCGGTGTATCTGGCGTTGCTCGCCCTCGGTGGCGGCGTACTGATGGGGTTGACGGCGGGAGCCTTCAGCGCCCTCGGGATCGACGTCGAACCGTTCTTCGAGCAATGGATCCTGCCGTTCGGCCCGGCGGGAGCGATCGTCGTCGCGGCGTGGCTCGTGGAGGCGAAACAGCAGGTCGTCGAGAACATCGCACCCGTCCTCACCCGGGTGTTCACACCGATCACGATCGTCATGCTGGCCGCGCTGTTCGTCGCGGTGATCGCGTCCCGCAGTGTCGTCACCGTCGATCGCGACCTGCTGATCCTCATGGATCTGATCCTGGTGCTCGTGCTCGGGCTGCTGCTGTACTCGATCTCGGCCCGGGACCCGCACGCCGCGCCGGACGTGTTCGATCTGCTCCAGGTCGTGCTGATCGCGGCGGCCCTCGCCGTCGACCTGCTGATGCTCACCGCGATGGCCACGCGCATCGCGGAATTCGGGGTCACCGCGAACAAGGTCACCGCGCTCGGCCTGAACCTCGTCCTGATGGTGAACCTGGTGTGGGCCGCTCGGCTCGGCGTCTCGTTCCTCCGGGGGCGGGCCGGTTTCGCCGCGGTCGAAAGGTGGCAGACCCGGTATCTCCCCGTCTACTGCGGGTGGGCCGTGCTCGCAGCCGTCGCGATTCCGCCGCTGTTCCGATTCGTGTGAGCGTCGCTCTATGCTCGGGCGATGTTCCTTCTGTTCGGATTCGGCACCAAGCGGCAGAACCTCGGCCCAGGACGGATCCGAACCTGCCCGCGCTGCAACAACACGACGCAGTGGGCACGGGTCCGGGAATTCCAGCAGTTCACCCTGTTCTTCGTTCCCGTTGCGCGCTGGAAGCGCCGGCATTTGGAGCAGTGCGGCATCTGCGGCGCTGCCGTCGCAATCTGATCCGCAATCGGACCGAAGTCAGTCCGGATCCACGAAGACGGGTGCGCGCCCGGCCTTCCCCGCGGTGACCGCCTCGATCTGATTGGGCGACCCCATCAGCTCGACCTGCAGTTCGCTTTCGAGCATCAGAGCGGACGCCGGATCCGAGCCGGTCCAGGTCTCCTCGTAGAGACGCTTGGCGGCCTGGACCGCATGCGGGGACTTCCCGGCGATTTCGCGAGCCAACTCCGATGCCGCGGTGAGCGGGTCGTCCACGACGTGGGTGACGAGACCGAGCTCCTTCGCCTCGGCACCCGTGATGATCCGCCCGGTGAAGGTCAGTTCCTTGGCGACGTCGAGGCCGACGAGTCGGGGCAGGCTCTGCGTGATGCCCATGTCGGGAACGAGGCCCCACTTGACCTCCATGATCGACAACCGCGCATCCGGCGTCGCGAATCGAATGTCGGCGCCCAGCGCAATCTGCAGTCCACCGCCGAAGCAATTTCCGGTGATCGCGGCAATCACCGGGGCCGGAACACGGGACCAACCGTAGGCCACACGCTGGCCGTGGCCGGCGACCTGACCGTCCTCACGCGCCAGCAGATCCCGCGGGCCCGTGCCCTTTCGATCCGCGAGACCGGTGATGTCGAGGCCGGAACAGAAGCTCTTGCCGGCACCGTGCAACACCACGGCGCGGACACTGCGGTCGGCGGCAAGCCGCGTAGTGGCGTCGACCAGCGCATCGAACATCGCCGGATCCAGGGCGTTGTGCTTCTCGGCTCGATCCAAGGTGACCGTCGCGACCCCGAGTTCGTCGACGTCGATACGAACCCTGTGCTCACTCATCCGAACCGAACCTCCTGTGCGGGCGCCGTTCGGGCGTTCGAGGAACGGCGCCCGAGATCGTGCAGCGACTGTACAAGACGACGTCCGCCGGGGATCGACACGACCGCGACGGCCGTCACAGGCGACCGGACGGTAGGCGCCCCGCGGTGAAGTCCGCGACCTGGTCCGCGGTGAACGGCGGGTCGAGCAGGTCGGCGCGCTGGGCGTAACACCGGAACAGGTCCGTGATGTAGTGCATCCGGTCCGGAAGGTCGGACCAGTCGCGAACCGCGGTGTCCCGCACACTGTCGGGACTCGGGTCCACTCGGGCGAGGAAGGCCCGAAGTTCGGGGTCGACCAGTTCCGCCAGCTGGGGCGGGAACGTCGCCGGCAGGTCCTCGGACAGGTCGAGCACGCCACCGTCCGGCAGACACAGGACCATCAGGTGCTCGGTGACGGCACGGCGCACCAGGCCGCGGACGCGCTCGGTCAACTGCTCCGCTGCCAGCCGCACCGGTGTGCGCCGGCCCAGGACGGTCAGCAGGGCCAGGCGGGGCCACTTCAGAATCGGGTTGTCCGGCAGCAACAGGTACAGCAGCCGTCGTTCCAGGTCCCGTGGATCGAGGATCGGCGCCTCCAACGCCGCGGTGATCTCCGGTTGCAGTCGGGTCTGTTCGTGCAGGCCGATCTCGAGGTTGGCCAGGAGCAGCAGCTCGGCGCGCTCTTTCTCGTCGGTGCCGAACATCGCCTTGTGGTACCGAGTGAATGCGCGGCGCAGGTAGTCCTGTCCGTCGGGTGGTTTCCCGGGCCGCAACGCGGCGCAGAAGTCCGCGATCCTCCGCTCGTCGAGCACCGTGTCCTGTGCGAACTCGGCCAGGAACCGGGCGAATTCGCGGGCGATCTCCGCGAACACCTTCAGATTGCCTCGCGCCGCGGCGTCGCTGACTTCGTCCAGGCGTGCCGCCCGCACGATCACCGTGCGCACCGTCTGTTCGACCACCGCGTGTCCAGGGAACGCCCAGCGCAGTGCCCGAACCATCAGATCGATCCCGGCGTTCGCCTCGGGTGACGCGGCCAGTGCTCGTTCCAGGGCATGCGTCAGGTCTTCCTGCCGAATCGTCCGACCGACCTGCTTGGACGCCCACACGGCGAACGTGCACCAATTCGCGTGACCATCGGTCCGTGAAGCGAGCGAGCGCGACAGCAGATGGTAGGCGTGGGTGATCCGCAGGTTGCGAATGACCGGCTCGGCCTGCCCGGCGATCGCATCGATGTCGGCTACGGTCGGCGCCGCACGGACTTCGCGTGGACCACGAGGACTCATGACACCCCCACTCGATCTTTGCGACCTTCCCAGTCTGACCTCGAAGGGAGCATCTGAACAGAGCACGCCGTCAGCACTGGCCCGTCGTGATCCGACTCGAATGCGAATCGCGTAGTCGTCCGGCGGACCGCATTGCGACCGCCTCGACCAACGAGAAGTCATGCGGTGGATTTGGGCACCCGTCCTCAGCGGAACCGATCCGATGATCGACAAACTTCGTCAATTCAATTCTGATCGGCGTGATTTCGTGCCGATGCCGGCCGTCGCCCGCGTAGTACGCGAGCAGGTCGACCGGCCCTCCGTTCAGGGGCCACCGCCGACCTCCCCTCTACCCGCGCATTCCTGGGCTGCTCGACCATCTCGCGGTCACACCCGACCGTGGAGTGGCGGACCTTGCTCACAAGGATGCAGGTCCGCTTCTCACGGTTCGGGTTCCGGACTAGCGGCTGGCTGCCGCCAGCGCGGTGTTCAAGGTCTTACTCGGCCGCATCACGGCCGCGGTCTTGTCGCTGTCCGGCTTGTAGTAGCCGCCGATGTCGACCGGCGCGCCCTGCACCTCGATCAGCTCCCGTACGATCGTCTCCTCGTCCCTGGCCAGCGCCTCGGCCAGCGGGGCGAACTGTTCCGCGAGCTCCTGGTCCTCGGTCTGCGCGGCCAGCTCCTGCGCCCAATACATCGCGAGGTAGAACTGGCTGCCCCGGTTGTCGAGCTCGCCGGTCTTGCGCGACGGGCTCTTGTTCGTCTCCAGCAGCTTGCCGGTCGCTGCATCGAGCGCCTTTGCCAGGATCTCGGCGCGCTCGTTGCCGGTCTTGAGCCCGAGGTCCTCCAGGCTTACGGCCAACGCCAGGAACTCACCGAGCGAATCCCAGCGCAGGTGGTTCTCCTCCACCAACTGCTTGACGTGCTTGGGCGCCGACCCGCCGGCACCCGTCTCGTACAGGCCGCCGCCCGCCATCAGCGGCACGATCGACAGCATCTTGGCGCTCGTACCCAGTTCGAGGATCGGGAACAGGTCGGTGAGGTAGTCGCGCAGGATGTTGCCGGTCGCGGCGATGGTGTCCAGCCCGCGGATCAGCCGCTCCAGCGTGTACCGCATCGAGCGCACCTGCGACATGATCTGGATGTCGAGACCCTCGGTGTCATGCTCCTGCAGGTACAGCTCGACCTTCTTGATCAACTCGTTCTCGTGCGGGCGGTACGGGTCGAGCCAGAACAGGACCGGCATACCGGAGTTGCGCGCCCGGTTGACCGCAAGCTTGACCCAGTCGCGGACCGGTGCGTCCTTGACGGTGCACATGCGCCAGATATCGCCGGCCTCGACGTGCTGGGTGAGCAGCACCTCACCGGTGTCGGCATCGACGAAGTTGGCCTCGCCCTCCTCCGGAACTTCGAAGGTCTTGTCGTGCGAGCCGTACTCCTCGGCCTTCTGCGCCATGAGCCCGACGTTGGGGACGGTGCCCATGGTCGTCGGGTCGAAGGCGCCGTTGGTCTTACAGAAGTTGATGATCTCCTGGTAGATGCGCGCGAAGGTGGACTCCGGCATGACCGCCTTCACGTCCTTGGGTCTTCCGTCGGCGCCGTACATCTTGCCGCCCGAGCGGATCATCGCGGGCATCGAGGCATCCACGATGACATCGCTGGGTGAATGGAAGTTCGAGATGCCGCGGGCGGAATCGACCATGGCCAACTCGGGACGGTGCTCATGGCAGTTGTGCAGGTCCTGCTTGATTTCGTCCCGCTGCGTGCTGGGCAGCGTCTCGATCTTGTCGTACAGGTCGCCGAGACCGTTGTTGACGTTGACGCCCAGTTCGTCGAACAGCTCCTGATGCTTGGCGAAGGCGTCCTTGTAGAAGGTCTTCACCGCGTGGCCGAAGACGATGGGATGCGAGACCTTCATCATCGTCGCCTTGACGTGGAGGGAGAACATCACGCCCGTCTTGCGCGCATCCTCCATCTGCTCCTCGTAGAAGTCGAGCAACGCCTTCTTGCTCATGAACATGCTGTCCATGATGTCGCCCTTCCCCAGGTCCACCTCGGGCTTGAGGACGATCGTCTCGCCACCCTCGGTCACCAGCTCCATCCGGACCTTGCGCGGCCGGTCCAGCGTCATCGACTTCTCGCCGTGGTAGAAGTCGCCGTGCCGCATGTGCGCGACGTGGCTGCGTGAGGCCATCGACCACTCGCCCATGCTGTGCGGGTGCTTACGGGCGTACTCCTTCACCGCCCGGGGTGCGCGCCGATCGGAGTTGCCCTCACGCAGGACCGGGTTGACCGCACTGCCGAGAATCTTGCCGTAGCGCTCCCGGATGGCACGCTCCTCGTCCGTCTTCGGGTTGTCCGGGAAATCCGGCACCTGGTAGCCCTTGTCCTGCAGTTCCTTGATGGCGGCCAGGAGCTGCGGCACCGACGCGCTGATGTTGGGCAGTTTGATGATGTTGGTGTCGGGCAGTTGCGTCAGACGACCCAGCTCGGCAAGGGTGTCCGGGACGCGCTGCTCTTCCGTGAGGTGCTCGGGGAACTCGGCCAGGATCCGCGCCGGCACCGAGATGTCGCTGGACTCGATTTCGATGCCCGCGGCACCAGCGAAGGTACGCACGATCGGCAGGAAGGCGTAGGTCGCGAGCAACGGTGCCTCGTCGGTCAACGTATAGATGATGGTCGACTGCTTATCGGCGCTCATTTTGTCTCGTCTCCCACGTCAGTTCGGTCCGCTTTTCGAAGTGCACCGCGTGCGGTATTGCACCGAGTATCAGGTTACGTGCGAGAGCGCAAGAACCATATTTACCCGCCGGTAGCCCGAACTCCGCTACCAGGCTCCGACGGCCAGCTGGACGCTCCACCGTGAACGTCATGGCCGCTCGCGACAAAGAACGCCGCAGTCCAGCGCGCCACCGCTCTGAGGCGAGCGAGCGAGACAGCTGGTGGTAGGCGTGGGTGATCGGGAGGTTGCGAATGAGCGGCTCGGTGCGCCCGGCGATCGCGTCGATCTCGGCTACGGTCGGCGCCGCGCCGGCTTCGCGTGGACCACGAGGACTCATGACACCCCCATTCGATCTTTGCGACCTTTCCGGTCCGAGCTCGGAGCAAGCATCTGAACAGAGCACGCTGTCGACCCTTACCTGTGGTGATCCGCCGCAAAGGCGAAACGCGTCGTCGACTGCCCGTGGCCTCGGCTCCTGCCGCCACGACGACGGACCGGAGTGCGCTCGACCCGGTCGACTCGGCCGCTTCGAGTCGACTTCTTTCCCTGACCTGGCACAATCGAGTCGATGCACACTCCTCACATGGCATATCGACTCGCCGGTAGCGGTGAACCGCTCCTCCTCCTGCACGGCATCGGCGCCACCAAGGACGATTTCTCCGAATTGATCCCGCGACTGGCCGAGCACTTCGAAGTCCTGGCGGTGGACCTGCCCGGACACGGGTCATCCCCCATGCTCGAGGTCCGACCCACCGTCGCCGCGATCACCGACGCCATCATCGCCGACCTCGACGCGCGCGGCCTCGACCGGGTACACGTGCTCGGAAATTCCCTCGGCGGCCGGATCGCGCTCGAGATGGCGACGCGAGGGCGGGCACTGTCGGTGGTGGCCTTGTCGCCATCGGGACTCGGATTGCCGCCGGAACGGGTGTTCCAGGGTGGCCTGATGACGGCCGCACGGATCGCCAACAAACTCCGCAACCCGCTCATCGAACGGATGTCGCGCAACGTCGTGGGACGGACCGCACTCACCGCCGGCCTGCGGGCACTGCCGTGGCGCGCGTCGCGTCGCGAATCACTTTCGGTGAAAGGCGGATTCGCCGAGGCCGAGGGCTGCTGGTCGATGCTGTGGGATGCGATCTTGTGGGACGTCCCGATCGGGATGCCTCGCATCACGTGCCCGGTCACGCTCGCGCAGGGCGTACTCGACATGGTCGCCTCGGCACAGACGGTGCGCTACACCCCGCTGATTCCCGGGGCTCGCTTCGTTCCGCTGCCGTACGCCGGTCATGCACCGCAGTCCGACACCCCGGACACAATCGTCGAGCTGGTGCGCCGTACCGCCGCAAGAGCCCACGCCACGACCTGACCGACTCGGCCGGTTTCACACCCGCCCGCGGACGAATCTTCGACACGAGTCTCGACCGGGGTCCGGCGACGCCCATCCGATCGCGCAACCCGTGCCTCTGGGAGCCTGGTCAGACGGTGGCGTCGGCCGGTGGGATGTCGTAGAACCGCCGCGCCCACTTACGCAGCGACAGATACGGTTTCGCGTCCTTCGGTGACAGCGGAGGATGTTCGACGTACTTCTGGTGCCGCCAGATGCTCAGGTCCTCCCACACCGTGACGAGGAACCGCCGCTCGACGCGTTCACGGACGTCGTCCGGCGGCACGTCACCGTCTCCGGGATTGCGGGGCCACCAGATCGAATAGAACAGGTCCGAGCTCTCGTCGTCGACGGGGGTGCTGGCGAAGATCAGCCGGTGATTCGACGATCCTTCGAACGCGCTGATCGACCCGCCGAGCCCGAACATGTGGGCGTGGATCTTCAGCGCCATCTCCTCCGGATCGTCGCTGCGCGCATCGGGCCAGCCGGTGAGGAACCGCCATGCATGGTCCGAGGCGCTGTAGTCGAGCATCTGCGGGGTGACGGTCGCGCCGTGCACGTACTGGAAGTGCAGGCTGTCCGGACCGTTCTCGAGCACCACCTGCGGATGCACCGGTTCTCGTTCGGTCTTGCGGGAGAACTCCGGATACGGGCGGTAGTAGTCCGACGACTCATCCGAGCCGACCTCGGGAAACAACGCCAGGATTCCCGGCATCTCCCAGGTCGGGGCGGCGCCGTCCGGGTGGTGCCACATGAACACACAGCCGTCGCGTTCGACCACCGGATACACCCGCAGCCGCACGGTGGGCCGCGTGCGGTTTTCACCCGGGATGGCGCGGTTGGTGCCGTCGGGACCCCAGCGCCAGCCGTGGAAGGGGCATTCGACGCAGTCCCCCACGACCGTGCCGCCGTAGCCGATGTGCGCACCGAGGTGCCGGCAATGGCCGGTGAGGATGTGCATCTCACCGGACTCGTCACGGTAGGCGACCAGGTCCTCGCCGAAATACTTCAGCGGCCGTACCTCCCCCACCGGGAATTCCGCCGACCAGCCCACCATGAACCACCCGGTGACCTTCCAGGTGAACGGAACCTTCACAGCACCTCCAGAGATCAAGCGGACGGACGTTCGGCTGCGAGCGTGCATTCCTCCACGAACGCCAGCACGCTCCGGTGATAGGCAGTCGCCGCGAACCCGACACTCATGTTGTGCCCGGTCCCGGCCTGCCGGTACGACACCAGCCGCGGCGACGACGTGAAGCCCCGCGCGATCTCACCGAGGGTGTCCGGGTCGGTGCGCCACACCCGTTCGTGTTCGGCGTGGCTGAGCCGCACCGGAATCCGGATGTCCGGGGACAGCGCCGGGAACTTCGCCGGCCACCGGACGGCGACCGTCGCCTCGTACCGCGGGGTGCGCGACGACAGCGATCGACCGCCGCGCACCTCCTCCGGGTACAGGTCCTCCGGGTACCAGAGCAGATCCCGGATGGTTGCGCGGTCGCCGGTGCCGTGCATCGCCGTGATCAGCCGTTCGGCGTCGGCGTACTTCACCGTGCCGGTCCCGGCGAGTTCCAGCCCGAGCAGTCCCGCGCCGCGCGGATCGGCGGCCATCCGGGCACCGAGGTCGCACCCGGCCGAATGCGCCAGCAGGAACGTGCCCGCCCCGCGCGGCGACGAACCGAGGAGGGCATCGACGGTGGCGTAACACGCGTCGACGCGGCGCGCCGGATCGTCGAATTCGTCCCCGAACGGCGCGGACGCACCGTAGCCCGGCCGGTCCGGCGCGAGCACGGTGTAGCCGAGCGCGGCGCCGGCGCGCAACAGGGACAGTTCGGGTCTGCCCGGCAGATCGAAGTACCGCGAGGTGGTCGCGCCGCCGTGCAACGCGACCACGACGGCGCGCGGTTCGGCGACCTCGGCGCACAACGCCGACATGGGGATGTCGTCGATGTCGACGACGCGTTCGGTGACCGTACCGAGCCCGTTCGGAGTCGGACCCGCGGCCGCGATGCCGGCCACGTCAGGCGCCCCGAGCGACCGCGGTGTCGAGACCGAGCAGGTCGAGCATGTTGCCTCCCATGACCTTCCGCGCATCCTCGGCAGACAGTCCGTCGAGCTGCGCGAGCAGGCTCAGCGGATCGGCCAGGCCCTCCGGGTGCGGCCAGTCCGAGCCGTAGACGACGCGGTCCGCGCCGAGCATGTCGACGACCTCCCGGTAGTCGTCCTCCCAGAACGGGTTCACGTAGATGCAACGCCGGAACGCTTCGATCGGGTCCTCGAGGAACAGTTGCGGCATCTTGTCGTAGGCGTGCCGCAGGTTCCGGAACAGGGTGGGCAGCCAATCGGAGCCGTTTTCGATGGACAGGATCCGCAGATCCGGATTCCGCGACAGTGCGCCGTGGCACACGAGCGCGGTCATCGCGTCCTCGATCGCGCGCGAACCTATCGCAGCGGTGCGGAATGCGGTGGGCGCGAAGGGTTTGTACTCGGTGGCCGGTTCCCAGATGTCGAGGACCTGCGAGTAGCCGCTGTCCGACGCGTGCATCGACACCGGAATCCCGGCGTCCACACAGGCTTTCCAGAACGGATCGAACTCCTCGAACCCGAACGAGCGGCTGCCGCGGAAGCCCGGCACCGGCGCGGGCCGGACGAGCACCGTCTTCGCGCCGCGTTCGAGGCACCACTGCAGTTCCTCGAGTGCCCGGTCCACGATCGGCAGGGTGACCACAGGGACCGCGAAGATGCGGCCTTCGTAGTCGAAGCTCCAGTGCTCGTACATCCACCGGTTGAACGCGTGGATGACGTCGTGGGTCAGTTCCGGATCGTGCTTGAGACGTTCCTCGACGAGGCTGGCGAGGGTCGGGAACATCAGGGCGTAGTCGAGACCCTGTTCGTTCAGCTTCTCGAGCCGCGCCGCCGGGTCCCGGAACGCGGGGATCGACTTGATGGGTTTGCCCATGATCTCTCGCGCCGACCTGCCCTCGGGGTTGCCGTTGCGGAAGTAGTCCTCCTGCGCCCCGGGCGCGGCGACGACGGAGAACGTCGGGTTGGGAATGAACTCGCTGATGGTGTTCTGCACGACGATCTTGGTGCGCCCGTCGATGTCGACGTAGCGGATCGCGTCCTTCGCGTGGTCCGGGAGGTACTTGGTCAGCGCGTCCCGCGTCTCGTACATGTGGTTGTCCGAGTCGAAGATCGGGAACGGGTGCGGATTCGTCGCCATGGTGAACGCTCCTCAGTGCGCCTTGGCGCGTGCGGGCTGCGAGTAGTTGGGCCGGCCGAGACCGAGCACGTGCTGGGCGATCATGTTCCTGAACACCTCGAGGGTGCCGCCGTAGATGCCGCACAGCGGGGCCCACCGGAACAGGTGCTCGGCGCCGCCGTCGTCGGCGGCACCTTCGGTGTCGACGGGCAGTGCGGATGCGGAACCGAGGATGTCCATCAGGTCCGGGGAGATGTCGCGCATCGTCTGGGCGATCGCGACGCGCCCGAACATGTGCGGCGCGGACAGCGCCGCTTCCATCCGGGCGATGCTGCGGCCGAGCCGGTACGCGACCGCCCGGTCGTCGAGCGGCCGGCGTCCGTCCGGGCCCTCCTGTCCGAGGATCCGCGCGACGCGGTCGACGCGGGTCGCCATGGTGGTGCCCTGATGGATCAGGATGGACACGTCCTGCAGACCGTCGTTCGCGGCGTCGACCATGCCGTGTTCCTCGGCGAGCGGACCCATCAGCACGGCCCAGCCGCCGTTGACCTCGCCGAGCCGGTACTTGTCGGGCACGCGCACGTCGGAGTAGTAGACGATGTTGGTGCGATCGCCGTCGACGGTGCGCAGTCCCTGGATCTCGATGCCGGGGGTGTCGAGCGGGACGAGGAACATCGTCAGGCTCTTGTGCTTGGGGGCGTCGGGATCGGTGTTGGTGATGAGGAAGACGTACTGGCAGTTGTGGGCGCCGGTGGTGAACATCTTGGAGCCGTTGATGATCCAGTCGTCGCCGTCCCGCACCGCCCGGGTCTTGCAGGTCGCGACGTCGGAGCCGCCCTCGGGTTCGGTGTAGCCCAGGCACAGCCGGACCTCGCCGCTGTCGATCTTCGGCAGCACCTCGGCGCGCACCTCGGGCGATCCGTATTGCTCGATCGAGGTGGTCACGATGGCGGTGGTGCCCGCGGTCACCCACGGCACCTCGGCGCGCCGCTTCTCGAGGTCCCACAACCGGCGCCGCAGCCGGTTCAGGCCGCCCTCGGATTCGGGTGCGCGTTCCGCGGCGAGCCAGCCTTCGGCGCCCATCGCCAGGTGCACGCCCTCGTCGAAGTTGTCGCCGGTCTCCCGGTCGCGGCGGCGCACCTCGTCGGTGACGTGCGTGTCGAGGAAGGCGCGTGCCCGCCGCTGGAAGGCGGCGTCCTCGTCGGACAGTTCCACGAGTGAGAAATCCATGGTTCCCCCTGCTGTTGTCGGCCTGGTCTTGTCGACTCGGCTAGGCCTGCGTGGCGAAGCTCTCGGCGACCCGAACGGCGGCGTCGACGGGGTCGCCGCCGGCCAGTGCCCAGCCGCGGGCGCGGACCAGGTAGGCCGAGGCCGCCGATTCGGCCGAGACCCCGAGTCCGCCCTGCACGTGCACGGCCATCGTCGCCGCGCGCGGTGCCTCTTCGGCCAGGTACACGAACGCCGCCGACGCGAGCACCGGCGCCGCGTCGGGTTCGTTGTCGAGGAACCACCCGGCCCGCCGCGTCAGGTTCCGGGCACCGGCTACGACGATCGCGATGTTCGCGAGCGGATGCGAGATGCCCTGCAGGGTCGAGATCGGCACCCCCATCGTGTAGCGGTTCTTGGCGAATTCCGCTGCGATGGTGAGTGTTTCCTCGGTCAGTCCGACGAGCGCGGCGGAGGTCAGGAGCCGCCATTCCTCGAGCGCCCGATCGTACTGCGCGACCGCCTCGGGTCCGCTCGCGAGCACGGTGCGACGATCCGCGGCGGCCGGATCGATCCATGCCGCCGGCAGCTTGCCGATGTTGTCGACCTTCGCGGGCCGGGTGTCGAATTCGAGCCGCACGAGGTCGTCGCCGTCACGGACGACGATGCGGTCGGCGACCGATCCCGACGGGACGAGGCGCCTGCCGGGCGGAGCATCGAATCGAGGGTCCAGCGCGACGATTTCGCGTCCGGTGACGATGTCGGGGGTGTCGCACGCACCGAGCCGCGCGAGCAGCCGGGAGGCGCACACGTGGTCGATCCACGGCACCGGGGCAAGGGTGCGGCCGAGTTCCTCGGCGACGAGGGTCAGGTCGACGAGGGTCGCGCCGTCGCCGCCGACGTCTTCGGGCAGCGCCATGGATGTCGCGCCGGTCGCGCACAGTTGTTCCCACAGGTTCTTGTCGAATCCGCCGGGTTCGGCGGCGCGGACGACCTCGAGGGGACTGCGCGACCGGAAGAACTTCGCGTACGCGGCCTGCAGTTCCGTCTGGTCCTCGGACAGGCTGTAGTCCTGCCTGCGCAATTCGTAGCGGTCCATCCCGTGTGCCCCCTGTCCCGTCATTCGGCCGTGTCGCCCGAAGGTCGGCCGCCGAAGAAGAATTCCTGTGCGTTGCGATAGAGGTAGTTGTCGCGGACGTCGTCCGGCAGGTCCAGCGCCATCGCCTCGGGGACGAGGCGGCGCATCGGCAGCACCGGCCAGTCGGATCCGAAGATCACCTTGTCCTTGCCGCGGGTACGCATGTAGTGCAGCAGGCTGTCCGGCAGCCGCTTGGGTGACCACGCCGAGGTCATCAGCCGCAGGTTGTCGTACTTGATGAGCAGCCGGATCGCGACGTCCCACCAGGGGTCGGCGCCGTGGATCATGCACAGCTTCAGTTCCGGGAAGCGGTAGCAGACCCGATCGAGGTGGATCGGATTCTGGACCTCGCCGGGAATGGGTGGGCCCGGGAGGCCGGTGTTCATGCACAACGGCAGGCCCAGTTCGGCGCACTTGTAGTACAGCGGGTAGTACACGGCGTCGGTGGGCGGGTACATGCCGTCGCCCCAGAAGCTCGGTCCCACCGTCGTGTACGCGACCGGCAGATCGTGCACGAGCGCGGCGAGTTCACGCAGCGACGACACCGGGTGCAGCAGGTCCACGCCGTTGACGGCGAGCGCGAACCGGTCCGGCATCTCCTCGACGAACTTCAGCGCGGTCGGTGACGGTTTGACCATCGAGTACATCAGGATCGCCTTCTCGACGCCCTGTTCGTCCATCTCGTCGAGCAGTTCGGCCAGGTCCACCTGCCGATACATCGACTGCGGCCCCTTGAAGTACTTGTCTCGCACCTCGAGCATCCACGCCGGTTGTTCGCGTTCGCCGAAGTGCACGTTCACCAGGCAGTCGAGGACCTTCGGCATGCTCACGCTCCGTCCTTCCCGAGTGCCGTCTCGGCGACCTGCTGTGCCGCCCATCGGTAGTCGGGTTTTCCGTTCCCGAGCCGCCGGATCTCGGGGACGAACACGAAGGCCTTCGGTGCCTTGAACCCGGCCAGCGCATCGCGGCACGCCTGCCGCAGTGCGAATTCGGCGGACTCACCGTCCGCGGACTGCATGAGCGCCACGATCTCCTGACCCCAGCGGGGACTGGATCTGCCGACGACCAGCGCGTCGACGACGCCGGGTTGCGCCCGCAACACCTCCTCGACCTCCTCGACGAACACCTTTTCACCGCCGGTGTTGACGACCAGCGAATCGCGGCCGAGCAGTCGCAGGGAGCCGTCGGCGTCGACGGTGACGCGGTCGCCGGGGATCGCCAGGCGTTGCCCGTCGATGATCGGGAAGGTCGCTTCGGTGGCGGCGCGGTCGTCGAAGTAACCCAGCGGGACGCGGCCGGTGCGGGCGGCCCAGCCGATTTCGGAGTCGCCCGGGATCAGCAGCCGGGTGCGGTCGTGGGATACCGCGGTGCCGCCGGGCATCGGGTCGAAGGTGTCGACCTCGGCGCCGCGGGTGCTGCGCCCGTATCCCATCCCACCGGTTTCCGACGAGCCGTACCCTTCGACGAGGAAGGCGTGCGGAAGTTGTTCGAGTAGTGCCCGTTTGTGCACCGGGTTGGTCGCCGCTCCCCCGGTGCCGATGACCGACAGTGACGACAGTTCGTAGGGGCGGCGCTGCATCTCGCGGACGAGCGGTCCGGCGTAGGCGTCGCCGACGATGGTCATCAGCGTGACCTTCTCCCGCTCGGCCGTTTCGAGTGCGGTGCGCGCGTCGAACTTCTCCCGGTCGTCGTAGAGCACGACGGTCTGTCCGGCGAGCAGTCCGGCGAAGGTGGTCCAGGTGCCGGCGGCGTGCGAGAGCGGCGACGCGGCGAACCACACCTGCCCGGTCGCGCGGGCCAGCGCCTGCACGGGTTCGGCGGAGTCGTGGTCGGCGCCGTTCATCGACGAGACGTACATGTCGCCCTGCCGCCACAGCACGCCCTTGGGCCGGCCGGTGGTGCCGCCGGTGCACAGCATGATCAGGTCGTCGGGCAAGGTCGCGATCACGGTGTCGGGATCGCCGAGTTCGACGGCCTCCTCGAACGGTACCGCCCCGGCGAGTTCGGGCACGTCGGCGCCGTCGTCGACGGAAACCAGCAGGTCCACCCCGGGCGGAGCGGTCTGGGCGACGACCGGCCCGAACGATCGATGGTAGACGATCCCGCGCGGGGCGATGTAGGCGAGCAGGTCGTGAATCTCGCGGGGCGTGTAGTGGTGGTTGATGTTCACCGGTACCACCCGCGCCTTCGCGCACGCGATCATCAGGTCCGGGTACAGGTCGTTGCGCATGATCAGCGCGATGCGGTCCTGTCCGCATTCCCATCGGTCGAGCCGGTGTCGCGGGGTGTGTTCCCCGAAACCGCGGTCTGCGAGGAAGTTCGCGAATCGGCGTGTCCTCGAGGCGGATTCTCCGAAGGTGCTCCGGCGCTCGCCGCACACCGTCATGGTGCGGTCGGGGACCGCGTCGGCGACGGCGTCGAACACCGCGCCCAGGCTCCATTCCGTCAACGCATCCTCCTGATCCGTGTCCCGGCCGCCGGCTCAGACCGACGCCGTGATCGGGGCGCCGAGGAACGCCAGGGCGTTGTCCCGCATGATCTTCCGGGTATCGGCCGCATCGAATGCGGTGAGTTCGTCGGTGAACGACATCGGTTCGGCCAGGCCTTCGCCGTGCGGCCAGTCGGAGCCGAACAGGATGCGGTCGGCTCCGATCTGCTCGGCCAGACGCGGTAGGTCGTCCTCGTAGTACGGTGCCACCCACACGTGTTCGCGCAGTGTCTCGACCGGGTCGTTGGGGAACGAGCGCGGCGACTGGTTCGCGAGCTTCGTCATCCGCTTGGCGAGGCGGTGCACCCAGTCGGAGCCGTTCTCGATGCTGGCCACGCGCAACCCCGGATGCCGGTCGAAGACACCGTGGATGATCAGTGAGGCCATCGTGTCGTGGATCGCCCGGTCGTCGACGAGGATCTTGTCGAGGGCGTCGCCCGGACCGAACGGCTCGAAGGTGTCCTTGCCGCCCCACATCGCGGCGATCTTCAGGTAGCCGCTGTCGCCGAGGTGGAAGGCGACCGGCACGTTCGATTCGGCAAGGCGCGCCCAGACCGGGTCGTGTGCGCGGTCGCCGAGCGATCGGGGCTTGCCGATGCCCGGCACCGGCGCCGGCCGGATGTGCACGATGCGGGCGCCGCGGTCGAGCACGAAGTCGACCTCGGCCACCGCGGCCTCCGGATCGGCGAGCGAGATCATCGGGGCCGAGAGGATCCGCCCGTCGGGCCGGTCGAATCCCCAGTCCTCGTCGAGCCACAGGTTGAATGCGTGCAACGACGCCATGGTGGCCGGAATGTCTTCGCGCAGGGCTTCTTCCACGCCGCACCCGAATGTGGGGAACATGAAGATCGTGTCGAGCGACTGCTGCTCCACCACGGCGACGCGGGCGTCCCGGTCCCGGTACTCGGGTCGCAGCTCGAGTTCCTCGACCTTCATCAGCGTGGCCGGGTCGACGCCTTCGGGTACCTGCCCACGGAACAGCGGGTCCAGGCAGCCGGGCACGATGATCGGGTCGAAGGTGGGGTTCGGGATGAACCGGTTCACCTTGTTGCCGATGATGGCGGTGTTCCGCCGCCCGTCCTGCACGATCTGCACTCCGCGGCGGCGGAAGCTCTTGTCGAGGTGCCGGGTGAAGGCGTCCAGCGGCTCGTAGTAGTGGTTGTCGACGTCGATCGCACGGTAATCGAGGCTGGTCATCGGTTCCTTCTTTCGTGTCTCGAGCGGGTCGTGTCGACGGGTCAGGGCACGATCGCGGTGCGGATCACCGGTTCCGCGACGGCCTGCCGGGCGTAGATGCCGCGCTGCAGCGACAGCAGCAGCGCGTTGCGGGTTTCCTCGGGCCGGATCAGCTCGTCGAACCCCATCTGTTCGGCCGACCGGTAGGATGCTTCGAGTTCCATGGCTCGCAGCGTGGCGTCGAGGTCGGCGTCGGCGCCGGAGGCGTTGCTCAGCGCCGCCGCACTCATCGCACCCATCGTCGCCCCCGGGTACGCGTAGGTGGCGGCCTGGCCGTCGAACCCGATGAGCGACATCACCATCGACCCGAATCCGTACGCCTTGCGCAGCGTCACGTGCAGTTTCAGGGTGGTCGCGGTCGTCTGCGCGACGAACATGCGGGCGCCGGCGCGCAGCACGCCCTCGCGTTCGGATTCACTGCCGGGCAGCATGCCCGGGTTGTCGGTGAGGAACACCAGCGGCAGGTGGAAAGCGTCGGCCACGGCGATGAAGTGCGCGGCCTTGTCGGCCGCGGCCGCGTCGATCGATCCGGCGAGCACCTGCGGCTGATTCGCGACCACCGCGACCGGATGCCCACCGAGGCGCGCGAGCGCGCAGATGATCGCCTGGCCGTACTTCGGTTGCACCTCGAACCAGTCGTGGGTGTCGAACACGACGTCGATGACGGCACGCATGTCGTAGGTGCGCCGGTTGTCGCGCGAGACGATGTCGAGCAGTTCCGGTGTCTCACGCGGGTTCGAGTACTCGTCGGGTTCGGTCATCTGCGGGTACGACCAGGCGCTCGGCGGGAAGTACGACAGGTAGCGGCGGATCTCGTCGAGGACGTCCTCGTCGGTGTCGGCGACGTTGTGGATCACCCCGCTCGTGAGCGCGACGTCGGGCCCGCCGAGGTCTTCCTTCGTCACGTCCTCGCCGGTGGACATCTTCACCACGGGTGGTCCGGCGGTGAAGATCGATCCCTGCCGGCTCATGATTGCGAAGTCCGCGACCGGTGCGACGAGGGCGCCGTGCCCGGCGGACGGGCCGAGCACCGCGGTGACCATCGGCACCTTCCCGGAGCACCGGGCCTGCGCGAGCAGGTCCGTCGGGGTGCGGCCGTAGTGGTCGCCGGTGGGACGGAAACCGGCACCCTCGAGCAGCATCACGAGCGGCACCTTGTTGCGCACCGCGAGTTCGGCGAGCCGGTACCGCTTGGAGTTGCTGCCGGGCGCGATGGTGCCGGCGAGGGTGGTGAAGTCCTCGGCACCGACCATGACGGGCAGCCCGTGGATCAGCCCGGATCCGGCGACGATCGCGTCGGCCGGCACGTCGCCGCCGACGAGGGTGCCGAATTCGTGGAAGGTGCCCGGGTCCAGGAGGCGTTCGATCCGGGCGCGGGCGTCGAGTTTGCCCTTGCCGCAGTGTTTGGCGACGCGCTCGGTCCCGCCCATCGCCAGCGCGTGGTCGCGCCGGCGCTCGAGGTCCGCGAGCGTGTCGTCCCAGGTCCCGGCATCGGTCATGCGTGGTCCTTCGAGGTGAGGGCGGTCAGGTCAGCGTGTAACGGATCGGTAGGTGCTTGAGCCCCCCGACGAACGTGGTCGCGGTGCTCGCGGGTTCGCCGTCGAGTTCGATCGCGGTGAGCCGCGGCAGCAGCTCGGTGAAGAACTTGCGGATCTCGAGCCGCGCCAGCCCGGCGCCGAGGCAGAAGTGCACACCGAACCCGAACGCGACGTGGTTGTTGGGATCGCGGGTGATGTCGAACCGGAACGGATCGTCGAAGACGTCCTCGTCGCGGTTGCCGGACACGTAGGACAGCAGCAGCGAATCACCCGCCGCGATCGGCACGCCCCGCAGGGTCGTGTCCTCGGCGGCCGTGCGCATGAACGCCTTGACCGGGGTGACCCACCGGATGATCTCCTCGGTTGCCCGCGGCATGAGATCGAGGTCTGCACAGAGTGTTTCGCGCTGATCCGGGTTCTCGATCAGCGCGTGCAGTCCCCCGGAGATGCTGCTGCTGGTGGTGTCGTGTCCGGCGGTGGCGATGAGCGTGTAATACGACATGGTGTCGATGTCCGACAGCGGCTCTCCGTCGATGCGGGCGTTGGCGATGGTCGACGCGAGATCGTCGGTGGGATCTTCGCGGCGGGCCGCGGTGAGCGCCGAGAAGTACTCGAACATCTCGAGCAGTGAATTGATCTTCTCGTCGGCGGGCGTGGCACGTTTGAGTTCGTCGTCGTCGCTGCCGACGAGTTCCTGGGTGAGCTTGCGCATCTTCGGGAAGTCGGATTCGGGGACACCGAGCAGCGACATGATCACGTAGAGCGGGAAGTCGATAGCGATGTCCTGCACGAAGTCGCACGCGCCGCCGTACTCCCGCATCCGATCGACGTAGCGCTTCGCCAGTTCCTCGATCCGGATCTCCATGGCGCGCATCGACTTCGGGCGGAACCAGTCGGCGGCGATCGCCCGCACCACCCGGTGTTGCGGGTCGTCCATGTGGATCAGGGTCCGGACGCCGGCAGCAGCCTGCATGGCGTCGGATTCCTCGGGCATCAGCACCGGCCGCGGCCAGTTGGTGAAGCGCTCGTTCGCGCGTTCGATCGCCATGATGTCGGCGTGCTTGGTGACCGCCCAGAACGGCTTGTAGGACGGCACGTCGACATAGGCCACCGGCGCCTCGGCGCGCAGTGTCGTCAGCGCGGCGTGCAGGTGCGGCTCGTCGGCGTAGGCCGCGGGTTCTGCCAGCACTTTCGCGGCTTGCTCGACGATCGACATGCTCATCCGTGGCACTTTCCGTTCCGTCCGAGAAGCGTTGTTCCGGGCACCAGAGTGATTTATAGTGAGCCTTACTGTCAAGCATTCTATAACTCTTTCCGTTACGGCGGACCGCAATCTCCGGGTGATGGGAAGCAACCTCCAGAGGTGATCAGTGGACAGCTCCGTCCGAGACGAATCGGCCACCGCCACACTCGACTTCCGCGACCCCTATCCGTTCTTCGCCGCGCGCCGCCGCGAGGGCGGCGTCTTCCACGGCACGGTCATGGATTACTCGCGCACCCCGGAATCACTGCGCCCGGCGGATTCGTATGCCGCACTCACCTATTCGACGGTCAGCGCCGCCCTGCGCAACGACCGCGTGTTCAGCTCCAAGCTGTACGACGCGACCATCGGTGTATTCATGGGACCGACCATCCTCGCGATGAGCGGCACGAAACATCGCGCGCACCGCAACCTGGTGTCGGCGGCGTTCAAGCCGCAGTCGCTGCGGGTGTGGGAACCGGAGATCGTGCGGCCGATCTGCAACGCGCTGATCGACGAGTTCGCCGGCGAGGGCCACGCCGATCTCGTCGCGGACTTCACGTTCGAATTCCCGACCCGGGTGATCGCGCGGCTGCTCGGGCTGCCCGCGGAAGACCTGCCGTTCTTCCGCAGGGCCGCGGTGTCGATCATCAGCTACGCGGGCAACGTGCCGCGCGCACTGGAGGCCTCCGAGGAGCTGAAGAACTACTTCCTCGGCCACATCGAACAGCGACGGTCGCAGCCGACCGACGACATCATCAGCGATCTCGTGACCGCCGAGGTCGAGGGCGAGAACCTGACCGACGAGGCGATCTACTCGTTCCTGCGCCTGCTGCTCCCGGCCGGCCTGGAGACCACCTACCGGTCGTCGGGCAACCTGCTGTACCTGCTGCTGCGGCACCCGGACCAGTTCGCCGCCGTGCAGGCCGATCACGGTCTGATTCCGCAGGCCGTCGAGGAGGGTCTGCGCTACGAGACCCCGTTGACGTTCGTGCAGCGGTACACCACCGAGGACACCGAACTCGGCGGTGTTCCCGTCCCGGCCGGGGCGGTCGTCGATCTCGTTCTCGGTTCGGCGAACCGGGACGAGGACCGGTGGGAGCGGCCGGAAGAGTTCGACATCTTCCGAAAGACGCTGCCGCACATCAGCTTCACCGCCGGCGCCCACACCTGCCTGGGCCTGCACCTGGCCCGGATGGAGACGCGGGTCGCCGTCGAATGCCTGCTCACGCGGCTGACGAACTTCCGCCTGCAGGACGACCGCGATCCGCACATCAGCGGGCAGCCGTTCCGCTCCCCCAACCGGCTGCCGGTCACGTTCGACGTCGTCTGAGATTCGAAAGGAAACGCACGTGACCGACGAGTCCGTCCTGCTCACCGACCTCACCGACGGTGTGCTCACGCTGACCCTGCACCGCCCGGACCGTCGCAACGCGATCACCTCGCAGATGTGGACGTTGCTGGGCGAACGGTTGCGTGACGTCGAACCGGGGCACGACGTCCGCGCGGTCGTGCTGACCGGCGCGGGCGGCGCGTTCAGCAGCGGGGCCGACCTGTCCGCCACCGCGGGCATGGACGAATTCCCCGACCCGGCCGAGGAGACCCGCCGCGTCAACGACACCGTGCGACTGCTGCACGGTCTACCGGTCCCGACGATTGCGAAGGTGCGGGGCGTCGCGGTGGGAGCCGGATGGAATCTGGCGCTGGGCTGCGATTTCGTGGTCGCGACCCCGGAGGCGCACTTCTGCCAGATCTTCGCCCGGCGAGCCCTGTCGATCGACACCGGCGGTTCGTGGCTGCTGCCGCGCCTCGTCGGGCTGCAGCAGGCCAAGCGGCTGACGATGCTCGCCGACATGATCGGCGCCGACGAAGCACACGCGCTCGGGCTGGTCACGTGGCTGCAGCCCGAATCGGAGATCGACGTGTTCGTCACCGCCCTCGCGACCCGACTGGCGGCCGGACCACCGATCGCGCTGGCGCAGACCAAGTCCCTGATCGACAACGGGATCGACCGGACCCTCGACGAAGCGCTCGACGGCGAGGCCGCGGCGCAGGCCGTGAACCTGGCGACACCGGATGTCCTCGAAGCGTTCGCGGCGTTCGCCGAGAAGCGCGACCCGATCTATCGCCGCACCCCCGTTGCCGAGCGCTGACGCGCCCCTGTTTTCCGAGCGAACGGTACATTCA
>NZ_JBMBTE010000023.1:0-57689 GCF_048897285.1 Rhodococcus sp. O3 | reverse complement strand
CCTTCGGCACGCGCGACCGCGGCCTGACGTTCCGCTTCCGCGGGGGCGATCACGTCGGCCTCGAGGGCCGCCTTCGCTTGTTCGGCGCGACGCTTCTCGACCTCGATGCGGGCCTCGACCTGCGCGGCTTCGGCCTGCTCCTGGGCGATCCGGACCGCCTTCTCCGCGGTCGCCCGCGCCAGGGGACCGGCCTGATCGGCCTCGGCGTTCTCCGCCTCGGTCCGTGCACGCAGCTTCGCCAGCTCGACGTCGCGGGCCTGGTTCGCGGCGGCGATGGCGGTGTCGGCCTGGGCCTGCGCGACCGCGCCTTCCTGCCTCGCCTTCGCGGACTGGATCTGGGCGTCGCGTTCGGCGTTCGCGGTGCCGACCGCGGCGTCCCGCTTGACCTCGGCGATCCGGCGCTGACCCAGGGATTCGAGATAGCCGTTGTTGTCGCTGATCCCGGCGATCTTGAGGACGTCGACTTCCATGCCGATGCGGGCGAGGTCGCTGCCGGCCTCGTCGACGACGCTGCGTGCGAGCGTCTCACGGTTCGAGTTCAGGTCCTCGACGGTCATCGTGGCGGTGATGCCGCGCAGCGAACCGGCGAGGATCTCGTTGATCTGCCGGCGCAGTTCGTCGAGGTCGGAGGTGAGGAAGCGCTGGACCGCGGTCTGGACGGCCTCGTCGGCGGATCCGATACGCACCAGGCCGACCGCCTCGACGTTCACCGGCACACCGTCGTTCGACAGGGCGTTCTGGAGATTGATGCTCACGTTGAACGGTTCGAGCGACATGATGTCCACCCGCTCGATACCGGGGATCTTGAAACGGGCCCCACCCCGCACGACCTTCGGCTTTCCGCGACCCGTGAAGACCGCAACCTCGTTCGGGGGGACCTTGATGTAGTTCCGGACATAGACGAGTGGCACTCCGACGAACACCACCAGAGCCACCACGACGGCGACCGCGACAACGATCATGTAGTCATCCTCAGTTCGATTCGGGCATGCGCAGACCGGTGTGGGGATCGTCCGGGATCGACACGACGTGCACGACCTGCTCGTCGACGTCGCCGATGTAGACGCGGGAATCGGCAGGCAGCGCAGTTGCTTCCGCGGTGACGGCGCGGGATCGGACCCGGTTGCCCTCGGTGTCGGTGAACGCGATCTCGCCCCAGCCGCCGGGTTCGATCGACAAGGTGACGACGCCGGTCAGTCCGATGTACGAGAGACGTCCGGTGTGGGAGTTGCCCTGCTGCCGTAGCAGATACGGCAGAAGAATCCCTCGGGTCACGACGACCAGGACGAGGGCCGTGCACGCCGCGGCGACCGCGGCGGCAACGGTTCCGAATCCGAGAAGTGTTGCGGTACCGCCTCCCACGCCGATTCCGAGCAGCGCTGTCGCGACGGTGGTGAGATTCAGGAACGGAAGACCGTCACCGGCGTCTCCGAGTTCCGATCCGGTTTCCCCGCCCACGAGGATCCCCACGATCCCCACCAGACCCATTGCGAGACACGCAATGTAGAAGATGTCCACCCGCCCCCCATTTCGCCGGTTCGCCGTCGACCTTACCGCAAATCGGACACCGACGGCTTTTCGGGCGACCCGTCCGCCGGGCTGCCGAAGGGATCCGAGCGCGCGGGAACGCTAGCCACGTACCCAGCGAACCAGCGTCCCGACAGGTTCCCGTCGGATGTGCCCGTCACCGCCGAATCCGGCGTGCACGTAGAACCGTTGCGCGCGGATGTTCGTCTCCAGCACCCACAGATGGGCGGGCTGCTCTCCCAGTGCCGCGTCGAGAAGCCGCCGGCCGTAGCCGAGTCCCCAGTGGGAACCTCGTACGTAGAGCGCATACAACTGCAGGGGAGTCGGCGCGTCGGGTTCGTCGGGTGGGCCGCTCGTGACGAAGCCCGCCAGGCTTCCGTCCGGCAGTTCGACGACGAGAGCGTTCGGGGTCCGGGTCCGCCAGGTTTCGATGCGCCGGGCGCGTTCGTCGGGATCACGGAGACCGACCAGGATCGCGGCGTCGATCAGTCCCGTGTAGGCGTCGTCCCAGCAATCGGCCTGCAGGTCTGCGAGAGCCTCTGCTTCGGCCGGGACCGCGCGGCGGATCACCCCGTCCGCAGCTCCGGGCATTGCGGCCACCTCGATTCCGTGCGTGCGATCCCAGCGCTGTGCGTTCCTGCCGCGCCGCGGTACTCCCGAATGCTAGGAGTAGAGAAACGTCCGGGGAAGGTCTCCGGTGGGAACGGGTGGGGGGTGAACCGGGGTGGACGGCTTCTACGAACGCCGCGACGAATCGAGCTTCGAGAGCACGCCGGCGACGGCGGGACCGTGGGGTCCGCAGACCCAGCACGCCGGTCCGCCCTCGGCGCTGCTGACGGGGGAGATCGAGCGGCACCACGTCGGTGACGGTCAGCGGCTCGGACGCGTGTCGGTGGACATTCTCGCGCCGATCCCGGTTGCGCCCATCACCGTGACCACCTCGGTGGTCCGGCCGGGCAAACGCACCGCCCTGATCGAGGCGACCGGTGTGGTGGGCGACCGGCCGGTGTTGTCCGTCCGGGCGTGGCGGCTCGCCCGCATCGACGACGACTACCCGGCCGTCGACCCCGCGCCGACGGTGCTGGACTCCGACCCGGATCGTGCGCAGGACGGAGGTGTCATTCCCGGGGCCAGCATGGACGGGTATCTCGCTGCGACGCAGTTCCGTTTCACCACAGGAAGTTTCGCCGAGTTCGGTCCTGCCGCGGCCTGGGGACGCTCCCTGTGCGCTCTCGTGGCCGGAGAAGAGCCGAGCCCCTGGCAGCGGGTGCTGATCCTGGTCGACTCGTCGAGTGGCATGAGCCTCGCGGCGAATCCGGGGCAGTTTCCTGCGATCAATGCGGATCTGCATGTCGTCCTGCACCGTGATCCGGTCGGTGACTGGATCGGCATCGATGCGGTCACCCACAGCATGCCCGGGCACGGCGCGGCGGCGTACGCGCGTCTGAGCGATACGACCGGGTTGATCGGTACGTGCGCCCAGACGCTGTATGCGAGCACCGTGCGGTGACCGCCGCCGGCTCCTGATCCGGGCAGGAGTCAGTTCGTCGCGTCCGCAGCCAGAGAGTCGATGGCTGCTTGCAGAGCGACCGTGGCGTCGTCGGCGACCTCACCGAGTCCCGGCTGGTCGGCGACCTGGACCATCAGCCGGGGATTCATCGCGTCGATCAGCACCGTGTCCGGGTCGGCGGGATCGGCGCGTACCACGACGTTGCAGGGCAACAACAGCCCGATCTGCCGGTCGACGTTCACCGCGCGATGCGCCAGTGGTGGGTTGCAGGCACCGAGGATCAGGTAATCCTCCATGTCCTCGCCGAGTTTCGCCTTCAGTGTGGCCTTCATGTCGATCTCGGTGAGAATGCCGAAACCCTGATCGGCCAGTGCTTTCCGGGTTCGCTCGACCGCGTCGGCGAACGAGGTGCGCAGAGTCGTCGACAATGCCAGTGCCGTCATCTGTCTGCCTTTCACTCGGTGTGCTCAGGCCAGTGCAGTGCTCGAGCGAGAGCGATGCTCAGGCCAGGGCGAGGAAGAGCTTTTCGAGCTCGGCCTCGGTCATCGGTTCCTTGCCTTCCCGATCCGTGCCGGTCAGGCATTCCCGCAGGCCGGTCGCGACGATCTTGAATCCGGCGCGGTCCAGTGCCCGGGAAACGGCGGCGAGCTGGGTGACGACGTCCTTGCAGTCGCGACCCTGCTCGATCATCGAGATCACTCCCGCGAGCTGGCCTTGCGCGCGGCGGAGCCTGTTGAGTACGAGAGCGATGCTGTCTTCGTCGCCGACCATGGAAGTGTCCTTTCCTGGAACTGATGTCAGTGTACCCCCGGGGGTATCGATGTTCGGATCAGCGTAACGCGACGACGTCGAGCAGTACATATGCCGCCACGGCGAAGATCAGATAGGCGAACCAGTGTCGCAGCCGGTCGGTGTCCAGCCGTGTTCCCGCCCGCCCGGCGATCAGCGACCCGGCGATCGCGGTACCCGCGAACGCGGCCGTGATCGCCCAGTCGATGCTCGTGCCGCTCAGGTGTGAGACCAGCCCGGCTGCGGAATTGGCGACGATGATCACCAGCGAGGTGCCCACCGCCACGGGCATTTCGACACCGAGCATGAGCACGAGGGCGGGAATGATGAGGAAACCGCCTCCGACGCCGAACAATCCGGTGAGAAAACCCACCGCGATGCCCGCCGGGATCGAGCGCGAAGCGCACCTGCGCCAGTTGATCCCGGATCCCTGGATGGAGCACGCGGTTCCGGTGTTGCCGTTGTCGGCGAGCATGCGCGCCCCCGCGACGACCATCACCAGCGCGAACCCGATCAGCAGCGCCGGCTCGGGCAGCAGTCGCCCGACGGCGCTGCCGGCGAAGGTGGCCGGGATGCCGGTGGCCGCGAAGATGGCGGCAAGGCGCCATTGCACCTGGCGGGCACGCATTTTCGGCAGGGCACCCATTGCAGACGCGGAGCCGACGACGATCAGCGAAATGGGGATCGCCTGCTCGATCCCCATTCCGAGGCCGAAGACCAGTGCGGGGACCGCGAGGATCGATCCGCCACCGCCGAGCAGCCCCAGCAGCACGCCGATCGCGGTACCGAATCCGAGCGCGAGCACCCACGTCATCTCATGCCTCCCGGTCGCCCGTGTCCGTCGATTCGGTCAAGCGAGCGACGATCGTCCGGGCGTCACAGGATGCGCTGCGGTTGTACGGCAGTTTCGACAACGCGGCGCCCATCGCGCAGGTGTTCGTCACTGCGGCGAAGGCGAGCCCACCGCCGATGCCGGCGGCGAGCCATTTGAGCTTGGGAACGGCGACGCTGGCCAGAACGGAGCTCAGCACGAGGGAACCGGCGACGAGCCGGACCTGCCGTTCGAGGTCCCAGCGCTGGACGCCGCGCTGCACGGGCAGGCCGGCGGCTTCCCATCCGAGCAGGCCGCCGTCGAGGATGTGGACGTTGCACAGTCCTGCGACGCGCAGGGTCTCCTCGGCCTGGGTGGCGCGCTGCCCGGAGCGGCACACCAGCACGATGTCCTCGTCGAAGTGGGCGAGAAACTCGTCGCGGTGTTCCCGCAGCAGATCGAGGGGGACGTTGTAGGCGCCGGGAATGTGCACGGTCTCGAATTCGCTCGGTGTCCGGACGTCGACGATGCGCACGTTCTTGCCGGAGTCGGTCAGCTCGCGCAGGGCGATCGGATCGACGGTGGCGGGGAAGTCGGTCATGCCGGCCTTTCGTGGGGTGAGGTGGGGGATACCCCCGGGGGTACTTGACATACCCTAGGGGGTATATGCCAGGCTGTCCACATCGACCCGGTGATCTCCCCGGGAACCCGCAGGCACCAGCCACGGAGGAGTCCATGATTCTCGAGCAGTACTACATCGAGTGCCTCTCGCACGCGTCGTACCTGATCGGCGACGAGAGCACCGGCCGGGCGGTCGTGGTGGATCCGCGCCGCGACATCGCCGAATACCTCGACGACGCAACAAAATACGGATTGACCATCGAAGGGGTCGTCAACACGCACTTCCACGCCGACTTCGTGTCCGGGCATCTCGAACTGGTCGAGGCCACCGGCGCATGGATCGGTTTCGGGGAAGCCGCCGAGACCGACTACCCGATCCGCCGCCTGCGCGACGGTGAGCGGCTGTCCCTCGGAGAGGTCGAACTCGAGATCCTGTCCACGCCGGGACACACCTGGGAATCGATCTCGGTGCTGGCGCGGGAGCATCCCGGCGCCACCCCGACCGCGGTGCTCACCGGTGATTCGCTGTTCATCGGCGACGTCGGCCGCCCGGACCTGGTCAACCTCGGCGACGGCTCCACCACCGATCTGGCCCGGGCCATGTACCGCACCGTGCACGAGAAGCTGCTGACCCTTCCCGACGAGGTCACGGTCATGCCCGCCCACGGCGCCGGCTCGTCGTGCGGCAAGAACCTGTCGACGGAACTGACCTCCACCATCGGTGAACAGCGGGCCACGAACCCGTCGGTGCAACCGATGAGCGAGGACGACTTCGTCGCACTCGTCACCGACGGCCAACCGGCCGCCCCGTCGTACTTCGCGGTCGACGCCGCGATGAACAAGCGGGTCCACCCGCTCCTCGCGCAGGACCGCACCATCCCCGAACTGACGCCCACGCAGGTGAAGGCCGAACTCGCCGCCGGCACCCGCGTGCTCGATGCGCGCAGCGTCGACGACTTCGCCGCAGGGCACCTGCGTGGTTCGGTCAATGTCGGATTCGACGGTCGCTTCGCCGAAACCGGCGGCATGGTCGCCGATGTCGGCGAGAAGATCGTGCTGATCACCTATCCCGGCGAGGAGCAGGATGCCGCCATGCGCCTGGCCCGGATCGGATCGGACGGTGCGGCCGGCTATCTCGGTGTCGACCGCGACGGTGTGTTCCCCGCGGAACTGGCCGAGCTGGTCCGGCCTGCTCCGCGTGTCACCGTCGAGGAACTCGATCGGTTGCTCGCCACCGATGCGGTGACACTGCTCGACATCCGCAACCCCGGTGAGCGCGCAGGCGGAACCATCCCGGGCGCACTCCCGATCCCGTTGGCGCAGTTGCGAACCCGGATGGATCAGGTGCCCGCCGGTAAGCCGATCGTGGTCCACTGTGCGGGTGGATGGCGCTCGAGCGTGGCGGCCTCGCTGCTGCGGGCCGAGGGTCTCGACGACGTCTCGGACCTGCTCGGCGGCTACAACGCTTGGGCCGAATCCCACGTCGCCGCCTGATCACCGGGAGCGGCAGCCGCTCTCGATTCCACGAACTCTCGATCCCAGGAGGATGTCATGTGTTACCCCGTCACCTGTCCCCGCTGCGGCAAGACCGGCTGGGGAGGCTGTGGACAGCACGTCGACGCAGTCATGCGCTCCGTGCCCGCCGCCGATCGCTGCACGTGCGATCGGGACGCCGCACCGGCTCGGGACCGGCGCTCGGGCCTGCGTTCACTGTTCCGCCGCTGACCCCACGGGTCGGTAGTATCACTGGATGGCCGGATCCTCGCGGAAGCCCGGAGTACTGACCTCGCAGGCGGAGGACTTCCCCCGCTGGTACCAGGACGTTCTGAACAAGGCGGAGCTGGCCGACAACGGCCCGGTTCGCGGAACGATGGTGATCCGGCCGTACGCGTATGCGCTGTGGGAACACATGCAGGCGGCGGTGGATGCGCGGATCAAGGCGGCCGGTGTCGAAAATGTCTACCTGCCCTTGCTCATTCCGCAGTCCTACCTCGAGCGGGAAGCCGAACACGTCGAGGGATTCAGCCCGGAGTTGGCGGTGGTCACTCACGCCGGCGGCAGGGATCTCACCGAACCCGCCGTTGTGCGCCCGACGAGCGAGACGGTGTTCGGTGAGCTGATGGCCAAATGGGTGCAGTCGCATCGTGATCTGCCGATGCGGCTGAATCAGTGGGCCAACGTGGTGCGTTGGGAGATGCGCCCGCGAATCTTCCTGCGTACGACGGAGTTCCTGTGGCAGGAGGGGCACACCGCCCACGCCACCGAAGAGGAGGCAGGTGCGTTCGCTCGCCGTATCCACCTCGACGTCTATCGGGACTTCCTCCGGAACATGCTCGCGATCCCGGTCCTGGTCGGGGTGAAGACGGACCGGGAGAGGTTCGCCGGCGCGGTGACCACCATGACGTGCGAAGCGATGATGGGCGACGGCAAGGCGCTGCAGATGGCCACCAGCCACGAGCTCGGCCGGAACTTCGCGAGCGCGTTCGGTATCACCTATACCGACACCTCCGGCAAGTCCCGAACCTGCTGGACCACCTCGTGGGGATCGAGCACGCGGATGATCGGCGGTCTGATCATGACGCACGGCGACGACCAGGGGCTTCGTCTCCCGCCGCGGATCGCTCCGGTGCAGGCCGTGGTGATCGCCGTGAAGGACGACGATCCCACCGTGAGCGCGGCATCGACGCTCGCCGATTCCCTGGTCTCCGCGGGTGTGCGGGCACGGCTGGATGCTCGCACCGACCAGGGATTCGGGCGCCGGGCGACCGAATGGGAACTCAAGGGCGTGCCGCTGCGGATCGAGATCGGTCCCCGGGACCTCGAGCGCGGCGAGTACACCCTGGTCAGACGAGACACGAAGCAGAAGCTCACCGTCGCCGTGGACTCCGCGGTCGCGGCGGTCCGGGAACTTCTCGACGCGGTCCACACCGAGATGTTCACCGCGGCGCGTGACCGGCTCGATCAGCACACGGCCGATGCCGCCACCGTGGCCGAGGCGCTCGAGGCGAGCGCCACCGGTTTCGCGCGGATTCCCTGGAACGCCCTCGGCGAGCACGGCGAACGCGAACTCAACGCGCAGGCCGTGACCGTCCGATGCCTTCAGGCAGCCGACGGCACCATCCCGGATGCCGGGACCCCGGCCGAGGAGCTGACGGCGATCGTCGGCCGCAGCTACTGACCGCGCCCCGCATCGGCAGGTAACATCGAACACATGTTCGATACTGTGGGATGGTCGCGTGGGGTGCGGTCGCGTGGGGTGGAGTAACGGCCCGCCCACGTGGGCAGAGCTGGAACGGGTCCTGTCCGGTCGCCCCCGCCGCGAGCCGGAGTTCCCCGGCGACGGCAGCGACAGCCCGGCCTGGTCGCGTACCCGTCCGGAATACGACGCCCGGGTACGCCGGCCCGACGGCCCGGTCGTGCCCTATGCCGAACTGCATGCGCATTCGGCGTTCAGTTTCCTCGACGGCGCCTCCACGCCCGAGGAGCTCGTCGAGGAGGCCGTGCGGCTCGGCCTCGAGGCGCTGGCGCTCACCGACCACGACGGGCTGTACGGCGTCGTCCGGTTCGCGGAGGCCGCTCGGGAACTGAAGATGCCCACAGTGTTCGGCGCCGAACTCGGATTGGACGACGCGCACCTGCTCGTCCTCGCCCGCGGCCAGGAAGGCTACCGGCGGTTGTCCCGGCAGATCGCCGCCGCGCACCTCGCCGGCGGCACCAAGGGCGCCCCGCGGTACGACCTCGACGCACTCTCCGACGCGGCCGGTGGTCACTGGCAGATCCTCACCGGCTGTCGCCGGGGCCACGTCCGACAGGCTCTGGAGACCGGAGGCCCTGACGCGGCCACGGGCGCCCTGCGCGAGCTGATCGACCGGTTCGGCGCCGACCGCGTCACCGTCGAACTGACCCGGCGCGGATTGCCCGACGACGACGAACGCAATGCGACCCTGGCTGCGCTCGCCGACGAGCACGGACTGACCTGCATCGCGAGCACCGCGGCGCACTTCGCGGACCCGTCCCGCAGACGTCTCGCCATGGCGATGGCCGCCATCCACGATCGGCAGAGCCTCGACGACGCCGCGGGCAGACTCGCCCCCACCGGCGGTGGTCATCTGCGTTCCGGCGCCGAGATGGCGCACCTGTTTGCCGCCCACCCCCACGCGGTGCACCACGCCGCGGAACTCGGCCGCGAATGCGCATTCGATCTGCGGCTCATCGCACCGAATCTGCCGCCGTTCGACGTACCCGCCGGCCACACCGAACTCACCTGGCTTCGCAAGCTCACCTTCGACGGTGCGCACCGCCGCTACGGGCCACCGGAACGCAATCCGGCCGCCTACCGGCAGCTCGAACACGAACTCGACGTCATCGGCCGGCTCGACTTCCCCGGCTACTTCCTCGTCGTGCACGACATCGTCACCTTCTGCAAGAACAACGACATCCTGTGCCAGGGAAGAGGTTCGGCGGCCAACTCCGCCGTCTGCTACGCCATCGGTATCACGAACGTCGACCCGGTGTGCAACGAACTGCTCTTCGAACGGTTCCTGTCCCCGGAACGCGACGGCCCTCCGGACATCGACATCGACATCGAATCCGACCGCCGCGAGGAAGCCATCCAGCACGTCTACACCAAGTACGGGCGCGAGTACGCCGCGCAGGTCGCCAACGTCATCACCTACCGCGGCAAGTCCGCCGTCCGCGACATGGCCCGCGCGCTCGGCCACTCGCAGGGCCAGCAGGACGCGTGGAGCCGTCAGGTGAGCCGCTGGCACGGCGTCACCACCGAGACCGACACCGACATCCCGCGCCCGGTGCTCGAACTCGCCGCGCAGATCGAGGGACTGCCGCGGCACCTGGGCATCCACTCCGGCGGCATGGTCATCTGCGACCGGCCCATCGCCGACGTGTGCCCCGTCGAATGGGCGCGGATGCCCGGGCGCAGCGTGCTGCAGTGGGACAAGGACGACTGCGCCGCAGCCGGGCTCGTCAAGTTCGACCTCCTCGGTCTCGGCATGCTCTCCGCGCTGCACTACATGATCGACCTGGTCGCCGAGAACGAAGGCGTCACCGTCGATCTCGCACAACTCGACCTCACCGAACGCGGCGTCTACGAAATGCTCTGCCGCGCAGACTCCGTGGGGGTCTTCCAGGTGGAGTCGCGTGCCCAGATGGCGACACTGCCCCGGCTGAAGCCACGCAACTTCTACGACCTGGTGGTCGAGGTCGCGCTGATCCGTCCCGGTCCGATCCAGGGCGGATCCGTGCACCCCTACATCCGGCGCCGCAACGGACTCGAACCCGTCACCTACGACCATCCGTGTCTGGAGAAGTCGCTGAAACGGACCCTCGGTGTGCCGTTGTTCCAGGAACAGTTGATGCAGATGGCCGTCGACGCAGCCGGTTTCACCGCCGCCGAGGCCGACCAGTTGCGCCGCGCGATGGGCGCGAAACGCTCGACGGAGAAGATGGAACGGCTGCGCGGCAGGCTCTACGACGGCATGCGCGAGCGACACGGCATCACCGGCGCCGTGGCCGACCGCATCTACGAGAAGCTGTATGCGTTTGCGAATTTCGGTTTTCCGGAAAGCCATTCGCAGAGTTTCGCGTCGCTCGTGTTCTACTCCGCCTGGTTCAAGCTGCATCACCCGGCGGCGTTCTGCGCGGGCCTGCTGCGCGCCCAGCCGATGGGGTTCTACTCACCGCAGTCCCTCGTCGCCGATGCCCGCCGGCACGGCGTGGTCGTGCACGGCCCGGACATCAACGCGAGCCTCGCCCACGCCACCACCGAGAACCGGGGCCGGGAGGTGCGGCTCGGTCTCGGCGCGGTCCGGCACATCGGCGACGCGCTGGCCGCACGCATCGTCGCCGAACGCGACGAGCGCGGGCCGTACACGTCGTTCCCGGACCTGACGACCCGGGTGGAACTGACCACCGCACAGGCCGAATCGCTCGCCACAGGGGGAGCGCTCACCTGTTTCGGCATCACCCGCCGCGAAGCGCTGTGGGCGGCGGGAGCAGCGGCCGGGCAACGCCCGGACCGGCTCCCCGGCATCGGGGCGTCCACGCAGGCACCGGCCCTGCCCGGCATGAGCGACGTCGAACTCGCCGCGGCGGACGTGTGGGCGACGGGTGTGTCGCCGGACAGCTATCCGACGCAGTTCCTGCGCCCCCGACTCGACGCGCTCGGCGTCGTGCCCGCCGGACGGTTGCTGCAGATCCCGGACGGGCAACGGGTACTGGTCGGGGGTGCCGTTACCCACCGGCAGCGACCCGCGACCGCCGCGGGCGTGACCTTCCTCAATCTCGAGGACGAGACCGGCATGGTGAACGTGGTCTGCTCGGTGGGGCTGTGGGCGAAATACCGCACGCTCGCGCACACGGCCCCGGCGCTGCTGGTGCGCGGGCGGGTGCAGAACGCGGAGGGCGCGGTCACCGTGGTCGCGGACCGGCTGCAGCGGATGGATCTGCGAACGGCGGGGAAGTCCCGCGACTTTCGTTAGGATCGCCGCCATGAACCGGCTGCTGGTGGTCCTGCTCACTGCGATAGCCCTGCTCGCCACCGGCTGCGGCGGAACCGGCTCCGATTCCGGGAGCGCCCCGTCCGTTTCGATGCCGCCGTCGCCGTCCCTGGCCGACGGCACCCGCGAATCCGCCCCCGCCGACACGCAGGCGACCGAACGCAAGGAAATCGTCACCGGACACCTGATGATCACCGCCGACGATCCGATCGCGGCCGGGCGGCAGGTGGTGACGATCGTCGAGGACTCGGGCGGTCGCGTCGACTCCGTCACCGAACAGCCCGGGATCAGCAGCGTGCTCACGGTGCGGGTTCCGGCGGACCGGCTCGAAGGCACCATCGACGAACTCCGCGGTCTCGGTGAGGTGACCAGCCTGACCACCACGCGCGCCGACGTCACCCTGCAGTACACGGACCTCGAGGCGCGGATCTCCGCTCTGCAGGCGTCGGTGGACCGGCTGCGGGGGTTGATGGAGTCCGCGGCGAACACCGCCGATCTCATCGAGGCGGAGAACGCGCTGGCGGATCGTCAGGCGGAGTTGGACAGTCTCACCGCGCAGCAGCGGTACCTGTCGGATCAGATCGACCTGTCCACCCTGACTGTCGACATCAGCGCCGAACCGCGCCGTCCCGACGACCGCGACAGCTTCTGGGACGGAGTGGTCGCGGGCTGGGACAGCCTGCGGTCCGCGATCGGTGATTCGATCGTCGCGCTCGGGGTGGCGCTGCCGTGGATCGTGTTCTTCCTCCTGGGCGCCGGCATCGTCTATCTGATCGTCCGGCTGCTCGCCCGCATCGGCCGCCGCCGGCCCGGAACCCCCGGAACTCCGGCGGAAACCCCCGACGAGAACCCCAAGGTGGAGGCGGACGATGAATAGGCGGATGAACGGTCGATGGACCCGAATGCTCGCTGCCGGTGCCTGCACGACCGTTGCCGTGCTGCTGGCGGCGTGTGGTGGAGAAACGGAATCCGGCACGCCCGTGCCCGAATCGGCCACTGCACCAACGCAGATCGATGCCGCCGAAACGGACGCCCCCGGCTCGAAGCAGACGCATTCGCAGCCGTCTGCCGGTGCCTCCGAGAAGCCCGAGGTGTCCGCACCCTATCGGGCCGAGGAGATCCTGGTGTCGGGCTCGACCGACACGGTCGACTACGACGTGGTGATCCCGCAGATCAGCGGCGGGGATCCGGCCGTCGTCACCGAGTTCAACGAGTCGATGCGGGCAGCGCTCGAGGACTGGATCCAACGCTCCGACGACATGAGCTACACGCTCTCGACGCAGGAACACGAGGTCACCCGGATCGGGGAACACGTCGTCGCGGGGTTGCTCGTCGTCTCCTACAACGCGAATCCGCCGGGCGCGCACCCGACGCCGCTGGTCGCCACCGTCGTGGTGAACACCGACACCGCCGCCCCGATCACGCTGCAGGACCTGTTCCCGGACCTGCAGGCCGGGCTGAACCGGCTGTCCGAGCAGGCGGCTCTGCTGTTGCCCGGCACCGCGGCAGGTCCGGAGTACTTCGCCGACGGCATCGCCCCCGAGACGGCGAACTTCGCGAACTGGCTGCCGACCCCCGCGGGCATGGAGATCCACTTCGACGACTACCAGGTCGGGCCGCACGCGGTCGGGCTCGTCACGATCACCGTGCCGTGGGAGGACTTGGCCGACGTCATGGATCCCTACATGGCGACCGTCGTCGCGAGCTGAGCAGCCGCAAATCCAGCGGATATCCGCACGCTGCCGGTCGCGCGCGTTTGTCCCGCGAGCGGGCGAACGTCAGACGGCCCCGGCGAATCCGTGCTGCCGCCACGCCTCGTAGGTGACGACGGCAGCGGCGTTCGACAGGTTCAGCGACCGGCGGCCGGGCAGCATCGGGATACGGACCTGCGCGGTGATGTGCGGGTCGGCGAGGACCTCGTCGGACAGACCCGTCGGTTCCGGCCCGAACAACAGGACGTCTCCCGGGCGGTATTCGATCGACGCGTACGACACCTCGCCGTGCGCGGTGAACGCGTACACCCGCTCCGGCTGCAGCGCGGCCCAGGCCTCCTGCAGACCGGCGTGCACCGTCACCGACGCCAGGTCGTGGTAGTCCAGTCCCGCACGCCGCAGTTTCGGTTCCGACAGGTCGAATCCGAGCGGTTCCACCAGGTGCAGTTCGCAGCCGGTTCCCGCGACCATGCGGATCGCGTTGCCGGTGTTGGGGGGTATGCGGGGTTCGTGGAACATCACTCGGAACACCCGACCACCTTGCCAGAACCGGGGCGGGCCACCGACGGTGGGCCGGTCGGCGCGGGTCTCACACGGCGTGCGTCACTGCGGCTGCTGCGGGCGGTACAGCTGCTGCTCGTAGGACGGGCCGTAGTACCGCTCGAGTTCCTCGAGCGTCTCGGGTGCATCGGGGACGGTCGCCTTCGCCAGCGCCGCGACCGACGGCAGGACGGTGGGATTCCACGTGTCCGGATCCCACAGCTTCGACCGCATGAATGCCTTGGCGCAGTGGTGGAAGACCTCCTCGATCTCGACGACCAGGCACAGGATCGGGCGATGGTCGGCGACGCGGAGGTCGTCGAAGAACGGCGCGTCCGTCACCAGCCGGGCGCGGCCATTTATCCGGAGCGTGTCCCCGCGGCCGGGGACGAAGAAGTTCAAGCCCACGAACGGATTCCGGAGAATGTTGCGGTAGCCGTCCATGCGCTTGTTCCCGGGCCGTTCGGCCAGCGCGACGGTGGTGTCGTCGAGAACGTGCACGAGCCGGCCGGGTGGATCGCCCTTGGGGGAGACGTCGCAGCGGCCCGTCTCGTCGGACGTGCCCACCAGGCAGAACGGCGACGCCGCGAGCCACTCGATGTCGAGAGGGTGTAGCCGTGCCCGAACCTTGTTCGCCGCCCGGAACGTCGGGGTGCCGAACAACGCGGTCAATTCGTCGGGATCGCGGATCTCGGTCCAGGTCACCGCTCGACGCTACCAACGGGTGTCGGTGGCCGCACCTACAGTTGCCGGCATGACGGTGCGGACGGTCGGGGTGGACGAGCGCAGGGCACGACTGGCACGCAGGCACCGCTTGTCTCCGGGGCATCGCGCCGCGGACGCGGTGGACGCGGCGACGAGCATGGTGTGTCTGCACGGGACCGACGCACCGACCGTGTATCTCTCGGTGTGGGCACGCGTCGCCGATTTCACCGTCGCCGACCTCGACGACGTGCTCTACACCGACCGTTCGCTGGTCAAGCACCTGTCCATGCGGCGGACCATCTTCGTCTTCCCCCGGCACGTGCTGCCGTTCGCGCAGGCCGGCGCGAGCAATCGGGTGGCACTGGCGGAACGGCGGAGGCTGATCAAGGATGCCGAGGCGTCGGGTTTGCACCGGGACGGCGAACGCTGGCTCGACGAGGTCGGCGGCCGGGTGCTCGACGCGCTGGCGGACGGTCGGGAAGCGACGTCCACCGAACTGCGGGCCGAGATACCGCTGCTCGAGGGCTCGATGGAGTACGGCGTCGGAAAGTCCTGGGGCGGAAAGACTTCGCTCGCGCCGCGGGTTCTCACGGTGCTGTCGGCATCGGGAAAGGTGGTGCGGGCGTCGAACAACGGCTCGTGGCGGGTGTCGCGGCCCAACTGGGCGACCACGGAGTCGTGGCTGGGCTCCGGGATCGAGTCGTGCGACGAGGCGTACGGGTTGCGCACACTCGTCGAAATGTGGTTGCGCGCATTCGGTCCCGGAACGGAAACCGACATCAAGTGGTGGCTCGGTTCGACCCTGAAAGCCGTGCGCGCGGCACTCGCCGAACTGAACGCGGTGGAGGTCGATCTCGACGGTCGCACCGGATATCTGCTCCCCGGCGACCTCGAGGCGGCGCCGCCCGTCGAGCCGTGGGGTGCGCTGCTGCCGGCACTGGATCCCACCACGATGGGGTGGTTCGAACGAGACTGGTACCTCGGGCCGTACCGGCAGCAGCTGTTCGACACCGCAGGCAACGCGGGCCCTACCGCGTGGTGGGACGGCCGGATCGTCGGCACCTGGTGGCAGAACGACTCCGGGGCGGTGTGTCTGCATCTGCTCGAGGACATCGGATCGGAGGGGAGAGCCGTACTCGAGCAGGAGGCCGCCCGGCTCGACGAGTGGGTGGGCGGCGAACGCGTGACCGTGAAGTTTCCCAGCCCGTTGGCGCGTGAACTGGCCGGTCGCGGCTGAGCCGCAGGTCCCGTAGTCGGCGCCTTGCCAGAATCGGTAGGGCGTGGACGATGAAGGTATGGGCAGCGACAACACCGAGGTCCTGTGGAGAGGAGCGCGCGTCACGGGACGAAGCTTCCGGGACGCGGATCTGCGCGGCTCGATCATCGAGGACGCGTTCTTCATCGACTGCGACTTCACCGATGCCGACCTGAAGGGAAGCAGCCACCTGCGCAGCACCTACCGATCGTGCACGTTCACCCGGACCGATCTGTCGGACAGCGTCTTCCGGCGCTGTTCGCTGGTGGGATCGGTGTTCAAGCAATGCCCGATGCGCCATCTCGTCCTCGACGACGTCGACTTCACCCGCGCGAGTCTGCGCGGCGCCGACCTGCGTGGCCTGGACCTGAGCACCTGCATCTTCCGCGACGCCGACCTGACCCGCGCCGACATGCGGTACGCGGTGCTGCGGACGGTGGATCTGCTGGGCGCGCGGCCGGTGGGGGTCCGGCTGGACGGCGCGGACCTGCGCGGCGCCCACATCGGTCCCGCCTTGTGGCGCAGCGCGGAACTCGACCACACCCGGATCGAGCAGTCGCAGGCGATCGGCTACGCCCGCGCTCACGGCCTCGACATCGACGAGCCCGACCGCCGTTGAAGTACCGGGACACGGACCTGCGACAATGGCAGTCGTGACTGCGACGATCCTGGACGGCAAGGCAACCCGCGACGAGATTTTCGAGGACCTGAAGGCCCGAGTGGCCGCGCTGAAGGCGAAGGGCATCACGCCCGGCCTCGGCACCGTCCTCGTCGGTGACGATCCCGGATCGGCTGCGTACGTGCGCGGTAAGCACAACGACTGCGCGAAGGTCGGCATCACCTCGATCCGCAAGGATCTGCCCGCCGACATCACCCAGGAGCAGCTCAACGCCGCGATCGACGAGCTCAACGCCGATCCCGCGTGCACCGGCTACATCGTGCAGCTTCCCCTCCCCAAGCATCTCGACGAGAACGCCGCGCTCGAACGCATCGACCCGGACAAGGACGCCGACGGCCTGCACCCGGTGAACCTCGGCCGGCTCGTGCTCGGCAAGGAGGCTCCGCTGCCCTGCACCCCGCGCGGCATCGTGCACCTGCTGCGCCGTTACGAGGTTCCGATCGCCGGCGCCCATGTGGTCGTCGTCGGCCGTGGCGTCACCGTCGGCCGTCCCATCGGCCTGCTGCTCACCCGTCGCAGTGAGAACGCGACCGTGACGCTCTGCCACACCGGGACCAAGGATCTGAAGGCCGAGGTCGAGCGCGCCGACATCGTCGTCGCGGCGGCCGGTGTGCCCGGTCTGATCACCGCGGACATGGTCAAGCCGGGTGCGGCGGTGCTCGACGTGGGTGTCTCCCGCACCGCGGACGGTCTGCGCGGAGACGTCGCCGACGAGGTGCGCGAGGTCGCCGGGTTCATTTCGCCGAATCCCGGTGGTGTCGGCCCGCTGACCCGTGCCTTCCTGCTCACGAACGTGGTGGAGCGGGCCGAGCAGCTCGCCGGCCTCTGATCCGGAACAAGGCGACTCGGATGGACCGTTGGATGCGGTTCGCCCGCCGGAACCTGCCGTTGGTGGCGGTGACCGTGGTCATCGCCGCCGCGGTGGTGCTGGTGCTCGCGGACCGGTGGCGGCGCGGCGCGTTCGTGTTCGGTGGCGCTGTGATCCTCGCGGGTGTGCTGCGGTGGGCGCTGGCGCCCGAGCAGGTCGGGGTGCTGGCCGTGCGCGGCAAACGATTCGATGTCGCGGCGATGCTCCTGGTGGGAGGGGCGATCGTGGCGCTTGCCGTCTCGATCGACCCTCTCGGAACCGGTTAGCCGCGTTCGACCAGGTCCATCAGTTCGACCAGGAGCTTGGCAACGGCGTCGGCCTCGGTGAGGAATCCGTCGTGCCCGTCCCGCGATTCGAGGACCCGCAGACCGTCGCAGTTGGGCAGCCCGTCGGCGATCTCCTGCTGCAGCCGCAGCGGGTACAGCCGATCGGAGCTGACGCCCGCGACGATCGTCGGAACCGGGGAACCGGCGAGCGCAGCCTGGACTCCACCCCGTCCGCGCCCGACGTCGTGGCGGTTCATGGCCTCGGTGAGGACGACGTAGGTGCCGGGGTCGAACCGCGACACCAGCTTGTCGGCCTGGTGTTGGAGGTAGCTCTGCACCGCGTACCGTCCGCCCTGCCACGGATCCTCGTCGGCCTGAGGCGAATTCGCGTAGCGGGAGTCGAGTTCTTCCTCGGTGCGGTAGGTCAGGTGTGCGATGCGGCGCGCGATGCCCAGTCCGGCGTCCGGACGGCGTCCGGTGCCGTGATAGTCGCCGCCCTGCCAGTCGGGGTCGCCGGTGATGACGGCCATCTGCGTGGTCTGGGTGCCGATCTGGTCGGCGGTGGCGCGGGCGCCCACGGCGAGGATCAGCGAGGCCCGGACCCGGTCCGGATGGGTGACAATCCACTCGAGCGTGCGCATGCCACCCATGGATCCGCCGGTGACGGCGGCGAGGGTCTCGATGCCGAGCACGTCGAGCAGCGCGGCCTCGGCGGCGACCTGATCGCGGATGGTGATCTGCGGGAAACGCGACCCCCACGGTTTGCCGTCCGGGGCGATGCTGCCCGGCCCGGTGCTGCCGCGGCAGCCTCCGAGCACGTTGGACGCCACGACGCACCAGCGGTTGGTGTCGATCGGGGCGCCCGGCCCGACCATTCCGGTCCACCACCCGGGTGAGGGGTGATCCGGTCCGGCGGGTCCGGTGATGTGCGAATCCCCGGTGAGCGCGTGCTCGACCAGGACGACGTTGTCGCGGGCGGGGGAGAGGGCTCCCCAGCGCTGCACCGCGAGCGTGACGTTCGGGAGCGTCTCACCGTTCTCCAGCGACAGCGCGCCGATGTCGACCAGGCCGAGACGGCCGTCCTCGGGAGGAAGGTCGACGTATCGCCGTTCGGTGCCCGCCGTCAAGACGCGACCGCCTCGACGACGACGGTGGAGGTGAGGGTGTGGGTCATCATGTCCTTCTGGGCGGGCGGCGGATGGTCGGGTCGGATCTACGCGCGACAGCTCATGATCACAACTCTCATGGTCACTACCTCCCTGTACAGGCTTGCCGCCCGGCCTGTGCGCCGAACGGCCCGGTCTTCACCCGGAGCACCCCACCCTGACCGGAGGGTTGCCGACCAGCAAGCCGGGGCTCGATGCTGGTACTCATGACCTGAACGGCAAGTTTAGCGGCTCGTTCCGGCGCGCCGGAAGCCGGGCCGAGCGCCCCGCTGACCAGCGCAAAGTTACCGGTCGGTAGTGAAACCCGCGCTTTGCGCTCCCAGGGAATAGCAGTACGCTTGTCTTGTTTGGCACGTGTTCCCGCGCGTGTGAACACGTCCATGCTCAGATCCCTCTGAGCAGTGTGAAGCCGTACTCACAAAGTGCGGTCGAATCGGGCCGAGGAAACGTCCTAGGAGGACACGAAGCGCACATGTCCAAGATCAAGGTTGAAGGCAAGGTCGTCGAACTCGACGGCGACGAGATGACCCGCATCATCTGGCAGTTCATCAAAGACAAGCTGATCCACCCTTACCTGGATGTCGATCTCGAGTACTACGACCTCGGAATCGAGCACCGCGACGCGACCGACGATCAGGTCACGATCGACGCGGCGAACGCCATCAAGAAGCACGGCGTCGGCGTCAAGTGCGCCACGATCACTCCGGACGAGGCGCGCGTCGAAGAGTTCGGCCTCAAGAAGATGTGGCGCTCGCCCAACGGCACGATCCGAAACATCCTCGGCGGCACCATCTTCCGCGCCCCGATCATCATCTCCAACGTGCCCCGCCTGGTTCCGGGCTGGACCAAGCCGGTGATCGTCGGCCGTCACGCCTTCGGCGACCAGTACCGCGCCACCGACTTCAAGGTCCCCGGCGCCGGCACCGTCACGATCACCTTCACGCCCGAGGACGGCAGCGAGCCGATCCAGCACGAAGTGTGCAAGATCCCCGAGGACGGCGGCGTCGTCATGGGGATGTACAACTACAAGAAGTCCATCCAGGATTTCGCGCGTGCGTCGCTGGCCTACGGCCTTCAGCAGAACTACCCGGTCTACCTGTCGACCAAGAACACGATCCTCAAGGCCTACGACGGCATGTTCAAGGACGAGTTCCAGCGGATCTACGAGGAAGAGTTCAAGGCGGAATTCGACGCCGCGGGCCTGACCTACGAGCACCGCCTCATCGACGACATGGTCGCCTCCTCCCTCAAGTGGGAGGGCGGCTACGTGTGGGCCTGCAAGAACTACGACGGCGACGTCCAGTCCGACACCGTCGCGCAGGGCTACGGTTCGCTCGGCCTGATGACCTCCGTGCTCATGACCCCGGACGGCAAGACCGTCGAGGCCGAGGCGGCGCACGGCACCGTCACCCGCCACTACCGTCAGCACCAGCAGGGCAAGCCGACGTCGACCAACCCGATCGCGTCGATCTTCGCCTGGACCCGCGGTCTCGAGCACCGCGGCAAGCTCGACAACACCCCCGAGGTGATCGAGTTCGCGCAGCAGCTCGAGGACGTCGTCATCAAGACCGTCGAAGCCGGCCAGATGACCAAGGACCTCGCTCTGCTCGTCGGCCCCGAGCAGGGCTGGCAGACCACCGAGGAGTTCCTCGGCACCCTCGACGAGAACCTGCAGAAGGCTCGCGCCTGACGTAGCTCGCGACACAGCAGAACGGGGCGCCTCCGGAAGGAGGCGCCCCGTTCTCTTGCTTTTCGTCGGGTCGACAGCGTTGTCGGGCCGACAGCGTGTCAGACCGACAGCGGCGACCGCGTAGCCAGGAGATGTCCGAACAGGCCACCGGCACGCAGCCATTCGTACTCCAGCGGAGTGTCGAGCCGTGCCAGTGCAGTGCCCTCCCACGACACCCTGCCCGCGCGCGTGACCCGGACCGTGACGTCCCGGGATGTTCCGAGATCGTCCAGACCGAGCACGGAGATCTCCTCGCTGCCGTCGAACTCCTCGGGGGCGGGTCCGTCCCACTGGATCGGCAGGACACCCAGCGCGACCAGGTTCGTCCGGTGGATGCGTTCGAAGCTGCGGGCGAGAACGGCCCGGACACCGAGCAGCCGTGTCACCTTGGCGGCCCAGTCGCGGGCGGACCCGGCGCCGTAGAGTTCTCCCGCAACCACGACGACGGGTGTGCCGTGCTCCCGGTGGTGTTCGGCGGCGACATGGACCGGCACCGGAGGCTGCTCCGGCGAGATCCGCGTCCAGCCGCCCTCGCGCTCGGGCGCGAGGAAGTTGTGCAGGCGGGTGTTCGCGAAGCCACCCCGGACCATCACGTCGTGGTTCAGCCGGCGAGAACTGAAGGTGCCCAGCGCCCGTTCGTCGACACCGCGTTCGACGAGCCAACGTCCGGCCGCGGAATCGGGCAGGACCCGCGCGACGGGGGAGATGTGGTCGGTGGTCACGGCATCCCCGAGCACGAGCAGGGGACGCGCGTGCAGGTCTCCCGTGATCGCGGGCACGGTCAGCTCGGTGTCGGTGAACGGGGGCCGGCGGATGCTGCCGGTTTCCCCGTCCCACCGGTAGTGCTCGCCGTGCGGGTACTCGAGCTGTTCCCAGCGGTCGGTCGTCAACGCCCGATCCGCGCCACGGCCCAGCGCTGCCGCTTCGTGCTCGGCGAGCAGCGCGTCGATCTCCTGCTCGTCCGGCCAGAGGTCGGCGAGGGTGACCGGCGAGCTGTCACCGGCGTGACCGAGAGGCTCGGCCGACAGGTCGACCCGGACGTTGCCGGCCAGGGCGTAGGCCACGACCAGCGCCGGGGAGGCGAGGTAGGCGTGGGTGACGTCCGGGTGGATCCGGCCGGTGAAGTTCCGGTTGCCGGACAGCACGGCGGTGTCCGCGGTCCTGTCCGAGCCGGCCGGGGCCGGAGACAGCGGACCGGAGTTGCCCATGCAGGTGCCGCAACCGAATCCGGTGACGTGGAAACCGAGCCGGTCGAGGTGTGCCTGCAGGCCGCTGGACTCGAGGAGGTCGGCCGCGGCGCGGGATCCGGGGGTGAGCGAGGTCTTGGTCCACGGTGCCGCGGCGAGACCGGCCGCGACGGCGTTGCGCGCGAGCAGACCCGCGGTCACCAGGGCGCGGGGGTTGGACGTGTTGGTGCAGCTGGTGATCGCGGCGATGGCGATGTCGCCGCTGTGCGAGCCGGACTCGCCGCGGGATGCGGGAACGTCGGACAGCGACAGAGCTTCGTGCGGCCGCGACGGACCGGCCAGCGTCGTCGTGATGCTGCCGAGGTCGATCCGCAGCGTCGTCCCGAACCGGGGGACCGGGCTGGTTGCGGTGTGCAGCAGGCCCTGGGCGGCCAGGTACTGCCCGGCCAGGCGGACCTGCTCGGGCGAGCGCCCGGTGGTGGACAGGTACTCGAGGGTACGGTGATCCGCGGGGAACCACGCCATCGTGGCGCCGTATTCGGGGGCCATGTTGGCGACCGTGGCGCGGTCGGGCACCGACAGCGAACCGAGGCCGTCGCCGTGGAATTCGACGATCGCCCCGACCACGTTCACCGCGCGCAGACGTTCCGCCAGGGTCAGTGCCAGGTCGGACGCGAGCACTCCCGGCGCGAGGCGGCCGGTGAGTTCGACACCGACGACGCGCGGCACCCGGATCATGAGGGCCTGCCCGAGCGCTGCGGCGGTGGCCTCGATTCCGCCGACGCCCCACCCGGTGACACCGAGCGCGTTGATCATCGTGGTGTGCGAGTCGGTGCCGACCAGCGCATCCAGGGCCGCCACACGCAGGCCGTCGGATTCGGTGGTGGTGACCACCGGTGCCAGGACCTCGAGGTTCAGCTGGTGACAGATGCCGACCCCGGGCGGGACGACGCGGAGCCCGGGGATGCGGTCCTGGGCCCAGCGCAGGAATCGGTAGCGGTCGTGGTGGCGCATGTACTCGAGGTCGATGTTCCGGCCCGCTGCGGCGACGTGTCCGTGTTCGTCGACCTCCAGCGCGTGGTCCACGACGAGGTCGAGGGGCAACGACGGCCGGAAGGCGGACGCGTCGATGCCGTCGCTCTCGGCCCGCTCGAGCAGGGTCACGATGTCCGCCAGCACCGGAATGCCGGAGGCGTCCTGGAACAGGACACGTCCGGGGAAGAACGGAACGGCGGCGGTCTCGTCCCGGCGGGTCAGGGCGAGGACGTGCTCGGGCAGCGCCTCGGGATGGCCCTGATTGCGCAGGGCCCCTTCGACGAGCGTCTTCAGTGACCAGGGGAGCTCGCCGATCGGTCCGGCGCCGTTGGCCTCGGCGGCGGCGAGGCTGTAGTAGTGCAGCGGGGAACCGACCGGGTCGTCGAGCGGCAACGCCGTCAGCGACCGGAAGGGATCCGTGTCGGAGATGCTCATCGGCCGTTCGTGTCCTCCGCTTCGGGATCCTCCACCGATTCGGGATCCCACGCGCGCTCGGGATGCCCGACGTAGGTCGGGAGCAGCGGAGGCGGCATCGGGCCCTTGATGCGGCGACCGCTCTGCGACTCCTCCCAGCTGTGGGCGAGAACGCCGACCGAGCGGGACAGGATGAACAGGCCGCGGGCGAGTTCGGCGGTGAAGCCGAGTTCGGCGTAGATGACGGCCGTCGCACCGTCGATGTTCATGGGAACCGGTCGGGTGCGGCCCGCGGAGAGCTGTTCCTCCAGTTCCAGCGCGGCCGCGAGGTAGCGGCCGGACACGACTCCGGCGTCCACGGCGGCCTGGACCGCCTCCAGAAGAGGATCCCGGCGCGGGTCGCGGGTGTGGAACCGGTGGCCGAAGCCGGGAACGTAGGCCCGGCGCGCGCGATAGGCCGCCACCTCGGCCGCCACGGCCTCGCCGAGATCGCCGCCCTCGGCGGACGTGACCAGCCGCTGCAGGAACTCGACGCACTGCTGGCCGGCACCGCCGTGGACGTCGCCGAGCAGGCCGACACCGGTCGACATCGCGCCGTGCAGGCCGACACCGCACGTGGCGGCCATCCGGGCGGCCGCGATCGACGGTGCCTGCGGCCCGTGGTCGACGGCCGCGACGAGCGCCTTCTCCAGCAGGGCCGCCTCGGCGCGGGACGGCATCGAGCCCCGCACCATGGTCCAGATGGTCTCGACGAACGTGGCCCGGCGGATGAGGTCCTGGATGGGGTATCCGCGGAACCGGATCACGTCGGGTTCGATGTCCGAGACGGCGGTGCTCCACCAATCGGCGGTCTTCTGCGAGTCCACCGCCTCGAGGGCAGCCGTGCGGGCCGGGGAGGTGGCGATGTGTCGAGTCGTTTCTGCGGTGGTCATACGGCACCTTCTTCACGGAAGCTGGTGATCTGGTCGGCGGTGAAACCGATCTCGGCCAGGATCTCGTCGGTGTGCTCACCGAGGGTCGGCGGGCGGGTGGCGGGGCCGACGGCCTGACCGTCGACATGGGTGGGCAGGCCGAGGACCTGGACGGTGCCGGCGTCTCCGACCGGCATCTCCACCTCGGAGATCAGCTGACGATGCCGGATCTGTTCGGAGCGAAGCGATTCCGACACCGGGACCACCGGTGCGGCCGGGACTCCGGTGTCGAGGAGGATCTCGTCCCACTCGGCCGCGGACTTCTCCTTCAGCGAGATCTCGAGTTCGTCGCGCAGGATCTCGCGGTTGCGCTTGCGGTCCTCGCGGGTGACGAAGCGGGGGTCGGTGATCAGTTCCTCGCGGCCGAGCACCTTGCAGAGGATCTCGTACTGCTCCTGCTTGTTCGCCGCGATGTTGAGGACGCCGTCGGCGGTCTTGAAGGCACCGGAGGGGGCCGAGGTCATGTTCTCGTTGCCCATGGGGATCGGCTCCTTGCCCGTGACAAGGTGATTGGAGACGACCCAGCCCATGGAGGTGATCGCGGCGTCCAGCATGGACGTGTCGAGGTAGGCGCCCTGTCCGGTCGCGCGCTGGCGGACGATCGCGGCGCATACGGCCATCGCCGCGGCGAGGCCGCCGAAGCTGTCGCAGACCGGGTAGCCCACCCGCAGGGGCGCCGACCGGGTGTCGCCGGTGACGCTCATGATTCCGGACATGCCCTGGACCACCTGGTCGTAGGCGGGGCGGCCGCGCAGCGGGCCGGTGGCGCCGAACCCGGACACCGCGCAGTAGACCAGGCGGGGGTTGATCTCCTTCAGGCGGTCCCAGCCGAAGCCGAGGCGCTCGAGCACGCCCGGACGGAAGTTCTCCAGCAGCACGTCCGCGTCGGCGAGCAGGCGTTCGAAAACCTCCTTGCCGCCAACGGTCTTGAGGTTCACGGTGACCGATCGCTTACCCGAGTTCTGGGCGAGGAAGGAGACGCCCATGTATTCGGCGCTCAGGCCTGGGTCCGCACCCAGCTGACGGGCCAGGTCACCGCTGCCGGCGGTCTCGACCTTGACGACGTCGGCACCGAGGAGGGCGAGCTGGTAGCCGGCGAAGGGGCCGGCGAGGACATTGGTCATGTCGAGGACGCGCACGCCCCCGAGCAGATCGGTGGTCAAAGGAAAGCCTCCACGGTTCCGAGCCCGACAGCACTGATCTGCCGGGCGGTGTCAATTACGGCGTCGACGTACCGGGCGACCCGGTCGGCGGTGAAGCGCGACGTGGGGCCGCTGATCGAGAGTGCGGCGAGGACTCGGCCGTCGGCGGAGAGAATCGGGGCGGCGACCGCCGAGGCGCCCAGTTCCCGCTCTCCGTGGGTGATCGCGCAGCCGGCCTCGAGGTCCCCGGCTGCTCTGCTGCGCAGGTCCGCTGTGCTCACGCCGTTCTGCTCGGCCAGCGCGTCGAGGACCTTGTCCGGGCAGGCGCCGAGCAGGATCCGGCCCGCGGCACCGGTCGTCAGGGGGTACTGCGCCCCGACCTGGACCACGCTGCGGACCGTGGTGGTTCCCTCGATCTGCGCGACCGACAGGCGGTGCAGGTCCTGGCGGATGTAGATGTTCACGGTTTCGCCGCACCGGTCGCGCAGGGCGGTCATCAGCCTCCGGGCCTCGGGGCCGATCTCCCACATCGCCTCGGCCAGCTTGACCCAGCGCAGGAACGAGGGCCCGACGCTGTAGGTCGTCGATTCGCCGGGGCTGGCGATGATGCCCTGCGACGTGAGCGTGCCCAGCAGCCGCACCACCGTGGACTTGGGCAGTCCACTGATGTCGACGAGTTCGCGCAGGGTCCGGACCGGATGTTCGGCGTCGAACCCGTTGAGCAGATCGAAGGCGCGGGCCACGCTGCGGACCCCGCCGTCGGCTCCTGCGGCCGCTGTTACCTGTGTCATGACGCCACTGTAGGTCCGCTAGGTGGTTTCTGCAAACCATCTGATGGATAAACGTCGTATTGACTTGTCAACAACACCATGGTTTTATGCGTGACGCAGACCACAGGACTGCTCTGTGGTTCCGATCGACCACGTAGTGGTCGAACACGAGGAGGAAAATGACCACCAGCGGCGAGCTCATCGAAGAAGGTGTGAACAACAACGGGGTGAACACGGAGGGGGGTGCGAAGACCACGGGGAACCCCGCCATGGCGCGCCGAGCCGCGCTCGCCGGAGGCGTCGGTACCGTTATCGAGTACTACGACTTCAGCGTCTACGGATTTCTGGCGCTGACCCTGGCGCCACTGTTCTTCCCAGAGCAGGACCCGGCCACGGCGACCCTCTCGGCGCTGGCTGTGTTCGCGTCCTCGTACCTGGTCCGTCCCGTCGGCGGCTGGTTCTTCGGGATCCTCGGTGACCGCCGCGGCCGGCGCTTCGCGCTCGTCTCGACGGTGCTGCTCATGTCCGCCGCGTGCCTCGTGATGGGTCTGCTGCCCACCCACGCCAACATCGGCATCGCGGCGACCGTCGCGATCGTGATCGTCCGCCTGGTCCAGGGCTTCGCGGCGGGTGGTGAGGTCGGCGGTGCGGCGACCTACATCGCCGAACTCGCGCCTCCGGGGCGCCGCGGCTTCTTCGGAAGTTCCACCGCCATGGGTGCGACCTTCGGTTTCGCGGTGGCCGCGGCCGTCGTCGGTGCCGTCCGGCTGGGCCTGAGCGCCGAGCAGATGCAGTCCTGGGGATGGCGAATTCCGTTCCTGGTCTCCGTGATCTTCGCCGCCGTCGCCCTGTGGGGACGTCTCCGGCTCGAGGACAGCCCGCAGTTCAAGGAACTCGAGGAGCGTCTCGACGGACCGGCCGTGGAGAAGCGACCGCTGGCGACCGTGATCCGCAACCACCCGCTGTCGGTGCTCCGCGTGTTCGGCATGTCGGTCGCGCTCAACGGCACGGTGTACATCGGCCTGACCTATTTCGGAATCTTCCTGCAGCGCAAGGGACATCTCTCGCCGACGGCGATCGCGTGGATCGCCGCCGCGGGTATCGCGATCGCGACCATCACCTTCCCGCTGCCCGGTCTGCTCTCCGACCGGTTCGACCGTAAGCCGGTTCTGATCGTCGGCTACGTCGCACTCGCGCTCCTGGCCTGGCCGGCGTTCTCGATCCTGTCCACCACGAGCAGCGTGCTCCTGGCCATCGCGGTCTACGTCGTCTACATGTTCTTCAACGGATTCGTCCAGGTACCCACCTACGCCCTCGCGGCGGAGTTGTTCCCGACCAACGTGCGGTACACCGGGATCGCGCTGGGTTACAACCTGGGTACCATCACCGCCGGTGGCACCGCGCCCCTGATCGCGGAGCTCCTGGTGCAGCGCACCGGACAGGACACCAGTCCGGCAGGATGGGTCATCCTGGTCGCCGTGGTCGGTCTGATCAGCGTCGCCACCGTGGGGCGGACCGCGTCCAAGTCCCTGCCCCAGCACTGAGGAGTTTCATGAGTATCGACACCGCAACGCTGGAAACCGAGGTGCAGGCCGCGCCGGCCTCCCCGGAACGGCAGATGGCCCGTTTCGTCGCCGACACCGTGGTCGCCGACATCCCCTCCGATGTGCTCGCGATCGCCCATCAGGTCCTGCGCACGGTGTGCGGCACTGCGATCGCCGGGGCCGCCCAGGACGGAATCGCGGAACTGCGGAAGATGGTCGTCGTCCAGGGCGGTCGAGGTGAGGCGCGGTCGTTCGTTCACGGCGACCCCCTCCCGGCGCAGAGCGCCGCGCTGCTCAACGGCACCATGGCGCGCGCCCTCGACTACTGCGACACGATGGTCCCGGGGCTGCACCTCGGTTCCTCGGTCGTGCCGGCGGTGCTGGCCGCCGCCGAGCTCCGCGGCGGGTGCACCGGCTCGGAGCTCCTGGCGGCCCTGGCCGTCGGGCTCGAGGCGGGCATCCGGTTCAACCTCACCGAGGAGCAGTACGCCGGCCTCGACCCGACGGGCGTCGCCGGCCTCCTCGGAGCCACCGCCGCCGCGGCCCGGGCCGCCGGACTCGACGCCGAACAGACCCTGAACGCGCTGGCTCTCTCGTTCAACCGGTGCGCGGCGAGCTTCCAGAGCAACGTCGATGCGTCCCTCGCGGTGCGGTTGATCCAGGGCTGGACCGCGGCGTCGGCCGTGCAGAGCGTCCAGTTCGCCCAGGCCGGGCTGACCGGGCCCGCGAACTACCTCTCGGGACCGTTCGGGTACGCGCGGCTGTATGCGCGCGGCGAACGCACTCCGGAGTCGTTCGTCGAGGAGATCGGCGGCCGCTACGGGCTGGGAGACATCTTCTTCAAGAAGTACCCGAGCTGCGGCCTGACCCAGGGTGTCACCGAATCCGCCCTCCTCGCACTGGAATCCGTTGGCAAGGAGAACATCGAGCGGGTCGACATCCACCTGCCGGAGTTCGCCCACAATCTCATCGGCAAGCCGTTCGAGCCGGGCACCAACCCGCGGGTCAACGCGCAGTTCAGTGCCCAGTACACCTGCGCGAATGCCCTCGAACGCGGTGCCTCGCTGCTCGAGCACTTCGAACCGGAGCGGGTCGCCGAGCTCGACGGATCGGACATGCTCGCGCGGATCCGGGTGCATTTCGACCCGGAGCTGACCGGGCACTCGTCGTCGCGGGTCGAGGTGCACACCACCACCGGCAGCACGTGGGTGCGGACCCTCGAGATCGGCCCGGGCTACCCCGGCAACCCCCTGACGCCGGAGGAGCAGGCACAGGGGTTCGGTGACTGCGTCGGCTATGCGCCCTGGCGCCTGCCGGCCGATCAGGTGCGCGACCTCGAGCGGATGACGTCCGATCTCACGACGGTGGAGGACGTCCGGAGCGTCGTTTCGGCGTTGATCAGTCCGGACGCGACGTCCCTGCCCGAGTCGCCGTAACGCCGAGCACGACACGAAAGAGGTCCGCGCCGGGGATGCCCGGCGCGGACCTCTTTTCTTTGTCGACGTACTGCCCTCAGGCGCAACCGATTTCGGATTCGACCGGTTGTGGGTGCAACCGGCTTCGGGGATGGGGTTCCGCCGACGAGGAGGGACCACCACGCGCGGTGGCGCATGGCGGTCCCTCCCGTTTCGTGCTCCGTTCGCCGGGCTACCGGTTTTCGGCAGCCTCCTCGGCGAGTCGACGGAGTTCGAGTCCCCACGCTGCGATGTCCGCGCCCGGCGTGGGTGGTATCCGGCACAGCCGCAGCATGAGTTCGCAGCGGCCGTGAGCATTTCTGATGGGCGCCACCAGGCTTGCGCCCTGGTAGAGCGTCTGCGCCTCGAGCGGCACCGGTCGAAGTTCCGGCACTGCGGCGTGCAGCATCTGCCGGACCTCGCGCTGCCGGGCGGGCGTGACGGAGTCGAGGCCGTACTCGTCCAGGGCGGGGAACAGCAACCGGTCCCGCGTTTCACCGGCGTAGGAACCGGTCCAGCCGTGTCGGCACGCGTGGGCCAACCGCTCCCGCGCGACGCTCAGCACCTCGTCGTCGGCAGAACCCCCCGCGGTCGCGAGCCACTGCTCGACCTCGGCCTCCGGGGCGCCCACCAGGAACACCTCACCGAAGGGAGGAGTCAGCGGCAGCTTCGAACCCAGGACGGTCGACGGCGGGACGTCGGCTGCGGCCACCGTCGCCACGGCAACCGCATGGTCGGCGACCTTGGCGTAGGCCGTGACCTCGCCTCCTGCCGCGTGGGCCAACGCCTGCATGCCGCTGCGGATGCGCTGCACGATCGGGACGCTCCCGGCGACGATCCCGTCGCTCGGTGCGACGAACGAACCGGGGACGAAGCCGCCGAAACCGCCCTGGAAGAACAGCAACGGCGCAACGGGTCTGTGGATCGCGAGACTCTTCACCCGGCCGGTGACGAAGTAGTGGTCGCCCGCCGGGGTGGTGGATTCGAGGGTGCAGTCGATACTGCCCACGATGTCGGGCAACAGGGGGGAGCCGTTGCCCGACGGCGACCACTCGACCCCGTCGAATTTCGTTGCGGCGGGCCGGGACAGCGCTCGGCAGAGCGGTTCCTGGTCGTGGGCGAGGATGTTCACGGTGAACTTCCCCACCTTCTCGATCTCGGCGAAACTCGCCGAGTCGCGGGTGGGCAGGAAACCGACCAACGGGGGATCGAGGGACACCGACGTGAACGTCCCGACGATCATTCCGACCGGTGTCCCCTCGGCGGTCACGCTGGAGATCAGCGCGACCCCGGTGGGATGGTGACCGAGCACCTGCCGGAAATCGGCGGGATCGAGGACCCCGGTGCTCATGACGGTACGGCCACCGGAGTGGGGGCAGTCGAGTCGACCAGGGCGCGAACCTCGTCGGGCCACGCCATCGGACGCCCGCTGTCGCGATCGGTGAGGACGAAGACCGAGCGGGACGACGCGACGTCCTTCTCGCCGACGGACATCGTCTGGAGCAGCGTCATCGACGTGCGTCCGATCTTCTCGATCCGGGTGGCGGTCCGGATGGTCGCGGGGTAGTGGACCTGTCCGGTGAACTCGACCTCGAGCTTGACCAGGGCGAGGATGACGTCGAAACCGACTGTCGGCCTGACGCAGTCGCTCAGGAAGGCGAAGCGCGCGTTCGCAAACACCTGGGTGAAGGCGGTGTTGCCCATGTGGCGCTGGAAGTCGAGGTCGCTGACCCGCAAGATGTCCTCGACGACGTGCCCGGAGGCGGCGAGCGCCGTGCTCGGCTGGTCCGTCATGGCGTCCTCACCCGGCCTTGGCGGCCTTGACCGCGGCGCCGAAGTCCTTGAGCGCGTCGGCGCGGTATTCGCGCATCTCCTCGTTCGCCTCGCGACCACGCACCAGGCCCTCGGCCAGCGGGAGATCGGCGACCTTGTGGAACAGCCGCTTGGTGGCCTGCAGGGAGGTGGGGATCTGGGCAGCCAGGGCCTGGGCGACCTTCAGTGCTTCGGTGTACTCCTCGCCCTCGGGGACCACGCGGGTGACCATGCCGAGCTCGGCGGCCTCCTCGGCGCCGACGAGGCGACCGGTGGCCACCAGCTCGAAGCCGGCCTTGCGGCCGAGCTGCTTGGTGAGGTTCGCCATCACCACGGCGGCGACCAGGCCGTGCTTGATCTCGGGATAGCCCATCCGGACGTCGGCCGATGCGATCGTGATGTCGCAGGCCAGCGCGAGACCGCAACCGCCGCCGACGGTGTAGCCGTGGACCGCGCCGATCACCGGCTTCGAGATCTCGGGGATGGTCTTGTGCAGTTCGTAGGTGAGCCCGGCCCGCGCCTCGACGCGTTCGGTGTTGTCCGGCGTCAGCTCGGCGAATTCGCCGGTGTCCGCGCCGGAGCAGAAGGAGGTGCCCGCGCCGCGGATGACCACGGCCCGGATGTCGTCGTCCTTGTCGGCGCCGCGCAGCTCGTCGGTGAGGCGGATGTAGAGCGCGCTGTCCATCGCGTTGAGCTTCTTGGGACGGTTGAGGGTGAGCACCAGCACGTGGCCGAGGCGCTCGACGATCAGGTTCTCTTCCATGGTGGGGGCCTTTGCCTAGTCGAGGGAGAAGAAGACGGATTCCTGCTCACCCTGCAGGTGAATGTCGTACTGCAGGTGGCCTTCCTGGCCGGTGGGCTGGGCGACGAGCAGGTGACGGCGCTCCTCGGGCACCTGCTGCAGGATCGCGTCGGACCGGTTGGCGTCCGTCTCGTCGGGGAAGAACATCTTGGTGACCAGCGGTCCCGCGAGGCCGCGAGTGAAGATGAAGATGCCCAATTGCGGTGCGAGAGTGTGGCCGTCGGCCAGGGTGACCGGCTGCGGCTTGCGCACGACGGCGCGGAAGCGCCCTTCCAGGGTGCGCACGCGGCAGGCCTGTTCGTCGCTCCAGAACTCGAGGAACGCGCCGTAGTCCACGTGCTCGCCCCGACCGTCGAGGAGCATGCCCTCGATGACGATCGCGTCGGGGTGGTCCTCGGAGACGGCCTGGGTGACCGCGGGCGGGGTCAGCGCGAAACCGAACAGGGGGCCGCAGGTCTGTGCGGGGGTGAGAATCATCGAGTCGTCCCTCATTCGAACGGGGTGGCGGCGGATCCGCGGAGCACGATGTCGAAGCGGTAGGCCAGTGCCGAGGGGTTCTTGGTCAGCAGGGCGCCCGGATCGGTCCGCTTGGGCGGGTACACGACGGCACCGCTGCCGTCGACGGTGGGCAGTGTCCTCGATGGGCCGAACGATTCGGAGATCGAGTTGTCCGCGTCCAGTTTGGCGACCAGCCGGTCCTGTCCACGCCGGTCCGGGATGGCATTGATCATGCGGTCCATCCGGATCAGCGGGTCGCCCTCGAAGTACATCTGGGTGACGAGGCGGCTCGCGCATCCGGCGCCGAGCACGGAGAAGTGGATGTGGGAGGCGCGCCAGACACGTGCACCGTCCTTGAACATCGCCGGGTACGGGCCGGGGCGGATCGTGACGAACCGGTAGTAGCCGCGGCTGTCGGTCAGGCAGCGTCCGGCACCGTAGAAGTTCGGGTCGAGCGGAAAGCCCGAGACGTCCAGGGAGTCGCGGTATCCGCCGGCGCTGTTCGCCTGCCAGATCTCGACGAGGGCGTTCTTGACCGGGACACCGCCGCTGTCGGTGATGTGGCCGTGCACGATGACCCGAGTGCCGATCGGCTCGGAGACGCCCTGCACGGTGAGGTCGCTGTCGAACGCGCCGAGCTTGAGCTGCCCGAAGGCGGGGCCCGGCCGGTTGTGGAAGAACTCCTTGTCCAGGTGCACCGGTGCCTGCAGGGGCACGCGCAGGGTGCTGACGAGGGAGTTCGAGTCCGCCAGCGGCGGATCGAACGATTCGATCATGATGTTGCCTCCAGTGCTTGTGCGGCGATGTCCCGGATTCCGAGGCTCTCGTCGGCCACGGTGTGCTGTGCGGGGCTGACCCCGCGGTCCATCAGCCTGCGGGCCGTCAGGAACGCGCCCGGGTCGTTGAGGGCCTCCACCGCGACGAGGTCGTCACCGCGGTAGTGCCACAGGGAGAATCCGTTGCCGTCCTCGGCCTTTCGGGTGACGACGGTGTCGCTCTCGTCGAGCAGGCCGACGATCTGCAGTTTCACGTCGTACTGGTCCGACCAGAACCACGGTGCGGGCCGCGGGGGAGTTTCCCTGCCCGCGATGTGCGCGGCCGCGGCCTTCGCCATGAACTCGGCGTTCTGCACCGACTCGAGTCGCCGTCGCCCGCCGCGCCACGCGAAGTTGGCGCAGTCGCCGATCGCGTAGACGCCGGGGGCGCTGGTGCGGCCGAGTTCGTCGACGGTGATGCCGTTGTCGACGTCGAGGCCGGCGTCGGCGGCGAGCTCGGCGACCGGTTCGGCGCCGATTCCGACGAGCACCAGGTCGGCCTCGATGCGGGTTCCGTCCGTCATCACGCCGGCGGTCACGCGTCCGTCCACGCCGTCGAACGAGGCGAGTTCACGACCTTCGACGAATTCGACGCCGTTGCCCAGGTGCACGGACCGGATGTGCTCGGCCGCCTGTTCGCTGACGACCCGCCCCAGCACTCGGTTGCGTTCGACCACCGTGACGCGACGGCCGAGACGTGCTGCCACGGCGGCGAATTCGAGTCCGATGAAGCCGCCACCGAGGACGAGCACCGACTTCGCGTCGTCGAGGGCGCCGGCCAGGGTGTCGGCGTCGGCGAGGGTCCGGAGCACGTGCACACCGGCGAGTCCGCCCACCAGCGCCTCGGGGAGCCTCCGGGCCCGGGTGCCGGTGGCCAGCACGAGATGGTCGTAGCGGAAGCTGGTGCCGGCGTCGGAGACGACGAGGCGCCGGTCGACGTCGATGCGGGCCACGCGTTCGCCGGTGCGCAGGTCGATCTGCGGTCCCCGGGCACGGCCGCCGAGTGCCAGGTGCTCGGGCTGGACCTCGCGCAGCAGGTAGCGCTTGGACAACGGAGGACGCTGGTAGGGGGCGGCCGGCTCGTCGCCGATGACGGTGACCGGGGCCTCGTATCCGGCGGCCCGCAACTGCATGGCGGTGGTGTGGCCGGCCTGTCCGGCGCCGACGATCACGGTTCCGTGGCTCATGGCGGTGCTCACCAGGCGGAGGGCACTTCGACGGTGATGCCGTCGAGCTCGGGCCGGGCAACGATCTGGCAGCTCAGCCGGCTGGTGTCGCGGCGGGGGACCTCGGCGAAGTCCAGCAGGTCGGCCTCGACCGGGGTGGGTTCACCGGTCCGGTGGTCCGACTCGACGTAGACGTGGCAGGTGGCGCACATCATTCCGCCGCCGCATTCGCCGACGATGCCGGGGACGCCGTTGGCGACGGCTGCTTCCATCAGGTTGATGCCGTCGGCGACATCCGCGGTGATGCGCTCGCCGTCGGCGATCCAGGTGACCTCAGCCATTTTCGGAACCTCCAAGGCGGACCTTCAGACTCTGGGGGCCGCGGTGGGCCATCGTCCTGGTCCATTCGAGTTGTTGTCCCTTCACCAGGCTCATGCCGGGGAAGGCGTTGACGAGTTCTTCGAGCACGATCTTCAGTTCGGCGCGTGCGAGGGGTGCTCCCATGCACACGTGGATGCCGTATCCGAAGGACAGATGTTCACGGGAGTTGCGGCGGTGGATGTCGAAGACCTCGGGACGTTCGAACCGGGCCTCGTCGTGATTCGCCGAGGCCAGGCTGAGCAGGATCTTGCCGCCGGCCGGGATGGTCACGCCGCTCAGTTCGACGTCCTCGAGCGCGGTACGCCGCCAGGTCATGACGGGCGTGCTGTGCCGCAGGACCTCTTCGATCGCGCGGGGAATCAGCGAGGGGTCCGCGACCAGTTCCTCCCAGGCCTCACGATGCTCGAGCAGAGTGAGGACGCTGATGGTCAGGCCGTTGGTGACGGCCTCGTGACCGGCCAGCAGCAGCGCGAAGACGAGGCAGATGATCTCGTTCTCGGTCAGCACGCTGTCGTCGCCGTCACGCAGTTCCAGCAGCTTGCTGGGGTAGTCGTCGCGCGGGTCGACCTTGCGGTCCTCGACGATCTCCCGGCAGAACTGGAAGAAGTTGTTCAGCTCGTGGCCGGCGTCGATCATTTCCTGGTCGGTGAGCTTGCCCCAGATCATGGTGGCGCGGTTGAGCGCCCAGCGCTTGATCTGCAGCGGGTCCACGTCGTCGACGCCGAGCAGCATGAACACCACGCGCGCGGGCATCTCGTGGGTCAGTTCGGCGACGATGTCGACCTCGTCCTCACCGCGTGCGACCTTCTCGCGCAGGCCTTCGACGTACTCCTGGACCAGAGCGCGGACGCGGGGTTCGAAGTCGCGGTAGCGCCTGGGGTTCAGGAACTGGCCCGCACTCTGCCGGATCCGGGAGTGCCGGGGGCGGTCGGTGTTGGACTGCACCGGCTCCACCGTGAAGTTGTTGTCCGCGAGGAACCGGGTGAGCTCCTCGGGGTACGGCTTGACCGAGGACAGCACGTTCGCGGCCGAGAACCGGTCGGCGTCCTTGAACACCGCGAGGACGTCCTCGCGCCTGGTCACCACCCAGTAGTCGGTCTCGGCGTTGTAGAAGACCGGTGCCTCGCGGCGGGCGCCGAGGAAGAACTCGTAGGTGCCGTCGTGATCGAACGGCTTGAATCCGCTGGTCACGGGGCACTGTGCGGCGGCGGCGGTGGGCTTCTCGTCGGTGACAGTCATCCGTCTGCACTTTCTCCCGTCGGTCGTGTGTGACCGTGCTCGAGGTCACATTCGACCGTAGTTGTTGTTTTGTCAACAGACGGTCGAAGTGTGTCCAGAGTTTGATGATTTGTCAACAACTCCCCGGAAATCCGAGGACGGACGCGACTTCGCGGGAGAGCGTGTTGACAAGTCAAGAGTCTTCCGTCACCGTTGTGGTCCAGGTCACCGGACTCCGCCGAACCGATTCCGTGAGCGCAGTCCCGTCCTGGGGCCGGCGCTCCGTTGAAACCGGATTGCGGGCAGTGGCTTTCATAAACGACTCTGTCGAGAGGACTCCTATGGGAGCGAATCGGACTCCTGAACTCGCCGAAGCTTTCGCGTCGGCGGGTAGCACTGCGCCGGCAGGCATGGACCGGGAACGGCGACGCGTCGCGTATGCGACGCTCGTCGGCACCACGGTCGAGTGGTACGACTTTCTTGTCTACGCGCAGGTCGCTGCCCTGCTCTTCGGCAATCTGTTCTTCAGCGGTCTCGGCGAGTGGAGCCAGCTCACCGCGCTGGCGACCACCGGCGTGAGTTTCGTGTTCCGGCCACTCGGGGCGATCATCAGCGGATACCTCGGTGACCGTTACGGCCGCCGCCTCGTGCTGGTGCTCACGCTGGCCCTGATGGGTGTATCGACCGTCCTGGTCGGTCTGCTGCCGACGGCCGCGTCGATCGGTATCGCGGCTCCGATCCTGCTCATTCTGCTGCGGTGCCTCCAGGGGCTCTCCGCGGGCGGCGAGTGGGGTGGCGCGGCGATGCTCGCCGTCGAGCACGCCGAACCCGGTCGCCGCGGGCGCATGGGCTCCTTCCCCCAGATGGGCATGCCGCTCGGCATGATGCTGGCGATCATCGTGATGGCCGTCCTCAACGGCGTGCTGGGCAAGGAAGCGTTCGACTCCTGGGGCTGGCGTCTGCCGTTCCTGTTCTCGGTGGTGCTGGTCCTCGTGGGTCACTTCGTGCGGTCCAGGGTTTCCGAGTCGCCGATCTTCGCGCAGCTCGAGGAATCGAACGCCACGGCGAAGACCCCGCTGCGGGAGCTTCTCGGCAACCACTCCGGCAAGGTCTTCCTCGCGGCCGGCACGCTCGTGGGCAACATCGCCGCCGGGTACATGATCGTCGGTGGTTTCGTTCTCGCGTACTCCACCAAGACACACGACCTGCCCCGCAACCACGTGCTGATGTGGCTCGTCGCGGCCAGCGCGGTGTGGATCGCGTGCACCTACCTCGGGGCGTGGTGGAGTGATCGCGCCGGTCGCCGGGTCGTCTACCGCACGGGCTACTTCCTGCTGTTCGTGATGCTCGTGCCGCAGTTCTGGCTCCTCAGTGGGGGTTCCGAGCTCGGTACCGGCGTGGCGCTGCTGACGCTGGCCGCGCCGCTGGGTCTGACCTACGGACCGCAGTCGGCTCTGTTCGCCGAGATGTTCCCGGCGAAGATCCGGCTCTCCGGGGTGTCGCTGTCCTATGCGGTCGGTGCCGTGCTCGGTGGAGCCTTCGCGCCCACGATCGCCGAGGCGCTGACCAAGAGCTTCGGCTCGGTCATGGCAGTCGCTCCGTACCTGATGGGCATGGCCCTGCTCAGCCTGATCGCCGCATTCCTCATCCCCGAGCGCTCCAAGGAGCCGCTGCCCACCCACTGAGTGCAGCGGCAGTTCACGAAGCACGGCCGGCGTCGGCGGCGTGGACCTCGGGTCCCGTCGTCGGCGCCGGCGTGCCGTTTTCCGGCAGGCCTGCGGAAGGGCCGACCCTGTGGCGTCGAGCCACATCCATCGCAAACGTGGTGTTGACAACTCAACAACTCTCTCGACAAGATGCGTGTTGACAAAACAACAACTTGTGACGGGGTCGTGCAATGCGTCGGCGCCCGGGCCGCAAGTCGTAGGAGGAAGCTGTGGAGATTCAGCAGAGCAAGGAAGCGGGAAGTCCGCTCGGAATGCTTCCGGGACTGAAAGTCGTGGAGATGGGCCAGAACCTGGCCGCTCCGTACGCTTCGTTGATCCTCGGTGACCTGGGCGCCGACGTCGTCAAGGTCGAGAAGCCCGGCGGTGACGACGCCCGCGGATGGGGCCCGCCGTTCGTGGGGGACAGCTCGGTGAGCTTCCACATGATGAACCGCAACAAGAAGTCCGTGGTTCTCTCCCTCGATGACGAGAACGACTACAAGGCGTTCCTCGATCTCATCCGCGATGCCGACGTCTTCGTCCACAACCTGCGCCCCGGCGTCGACAAGAAGCTCAAGGCCGACGCCGACACGCTCATGGCCGTGAACCCGCGGCTGATCTATTGCGGGATGTCGGCCTTCGGTCACGCCGGCCCGATGGCCGATCGTCCCGGCTACGAGCCTCTCCTGCAGGCTTTTTCGGGCATGGTCGCCATCAACGGTGACCCGAGCGGACCGCCCTCGCGGGTCGGCCCCTCGGTGGTCGACCTCGGCACCGGCATGTGGTCGGTCATCGGTGTGCTCTCGGCACTCCTGCAGCGTCAGGTCACCGGAGTGGGCAGCGAGGTCAAGACCTCCCTGCTGGAGACCGCCGTCAACTGGGCAGGTCGCCACATCGCCGATTACGGTGCCACGGGCAAAATTCCGCCGCGCGTGGGCACCGGCCACAACTCGCTCACGCCCTACGGGGCGTTCGAGGCGTCGGACGGCCCGTTCATCATCGCGGCCGGCAACGACCGACTGTTCGCCAAACTGGCCGGGGCACTGGGCCATCCGGAGTGGCCCGAAGATCCGCGCTTCACGACCAACGCGGCCCGCACGGAGAACCGTCCCACGCTCCTGCCGCTGATCTCCGAGATCGTCGCCGGTGCCACCGTCGCGGAGTGGATCGAGCGCCTCGAGGCGGCGGGAGTGCCCTGCGCACCGATCAATTCGATCCCGCAGGTCCTCGAGCACCCGCAGACCGCGGCGATGCAGATGATCCTCGACACCGACGACGAGCGGCTCAAGCTCACCGGACTGCCGCTGAGCATCAACGGTGCCCGGGCAGGTTTCGGCACCGAGGCTCCGGCGCTCGACGCGCACCATGACGAACTGGTCGACGGCGCAGCCGCGACGAACACGGGAGAAGTCAAGTGACCCAGGCAGTGACACACATCGCGACCTCCGACGAGAAGTCGGTCACCGTCCGCGGCAAGGACCTGTGCGAGGAGCTCATCGGCGAGCGCACCTTCACCGAGATGATCTACTTCCTGTCCGTCGGGCGGATGCCGTCCACCGCCGAGGCGCGTGTCCTCGACGCCTGCCTGGTCACCCTGATGGAACACGGCTGGGTCCCGACCTCGATCGTCACCCGCCTGGTCGCGGACAGCGTCCCCGACGACGTGCAGGTCGCGATGGCCGCCGGTCTGCTCTCCGTCGGCCCGGTCTTCGCCGGCACCATGGAAGGCTGCGCGGAAATCCTCGCCGAAGGCATCCGCAGCGGTGAGGACCCGGACGTGTACTGCAAGCGGGTCGCCGAGGAGTATGTCGGCACCAAGCGGCCGGTCCCGGGATTCGGGCACCGCCTGCACAAGCCGGACGATCCGCGCTCGATCAAGCTGCTGCGTGTCGCCGAGGAGAACGGGCTCAGGGGCCGCTACGTCGATCTGCTCCTGACTCTGAGCCGCGAGGTCGACGCCGCCCGCGGTGGCCGGCACCTGACCATCAACGCCACCGGCATGATCGCCGCGCTGTTCCTGGAGATCGGAATCCCGCTGAAGGCGGGCCGCGGCATGGCCGTGGTCTCGCGCGCCGGCGGTCTGCTCGGTCACGTGGTCGAGGAGTTCAACGAGCCCTCCGCGCGGAAGATCTGGCAGCTCACCCGGGAAGGCATCCCGTACTCGGCACCGGAGGAGACGCAGGCATGACCGCCGCGTCGACCGATCGGTACTCCTCGGCCGGGGTGCTCGCGCTCTATCGCGAGCACGACGGAACCCTGGCCGATCTCGTCCGCAGCCGCGCCGAGACCGATTCCGGGCGCGAGATGCTCGTGTGCGGCGAGCGGTCCCGGTCCTGGGCGCAGGCCCTGGACGCGGCCGGCCGTCTGGCCGCCTACCTGCACGGCCGCGGTGTCGTCGCCGGCGACCGCGTGCTCGTCATGGGCCGCAACAGCGACTGGCACGTGCTCGCGTTGCTCGCCGCCGCGGGGCTCGGTGCCGTGTTCGTCCCCGTCAACCCGGATTTCAAGGTGGAGGAGGCGGCCTACGTCCTGCGCCAGTCGGGTGCCCGGGCCGTCCTCTGCGACGAGGTCGCCGCAGCGACCGCCGAGGCGGCGCGCGCCGAGGTCGACGAGGACGTCTGGATCGAACGGCTCGGCGAGCACCTGCTCACCGCAGAGCCGACGACGCTCGGTGGCGACCCGGAGGCGCCGTGCGTGATGATCTACACCTCCGGAACCACCGGTTTCCCCAAGGGCGTCCTGCACTCTCAGCAGAGCGTGATCGCCGCGGGGGAGAGCTTCGTGGAGCGGGTGCGGCTGCAGCCGCACGACCGGGTCCTGGCGATCCTTCCGCTCTTCCACGTCAACGGACTGCTCTACTCGGTGGCGGGCGCGCTCGCCGCGGGCGCGACGCTGCTGGTGGAGCCGAAGTTCTCGGCGTCGAACTTCTGGACGACCGTGACGACGCTGCGCGCGACGCAGGTCAACATGATCGAGGCGATCAGCGCGATCCTGCTCAACCGACCCGAGAGCGAGTACGTTCCCGAGCACGGGCTGCGCAAGATCTACGGGATCCGGCAGGCGAGCATGCAGGCCTTCCGCGACCGGTTCGGTGTGCCGCACCTGGTGGGCGGCTACGGCATGACGGAGATCCCCGGCATCCTGAGCACCCCCTACGACGGCGAGACTCCGAAGGGCAGCATGGGCCGGTTGTGCCGGCATCCCGATCCCGCGAGGCCGTGGGCCAAGTGCCGGATCGTCGACGACAACGGCGCCGACGTCCCCGACGGAACGGTCGGCGAACTGTGGGTGAACACGCCCATCGTGATGCTCGGCTACTTCCGTGAACCCGAGCAGACCGCCGATTCCTTCGACGGCGACTGGTTCAAGACCGGCGACCTCGTCCGCCGCGACGAGGACGGATGGTTCTACTTCGTCGCCCGCAAGAAGGACATCATCCGCCGGCGCGGGGAGAACATCTCCGGCGCCGAACTCGACCGGGTCGTTGCCGAGCATCCGGAGATCGTGCTCGCCGCGGCTGTCGGCGTGCCCTCCGAAATGGGTGACGACGACATCCTGCTCGTGGTGACCAGGCGAACGGATTCGCAACTGACAGAACAGGAAGTCGCCGACTTCTGCAGCACACGACTGGCCCGGATCAAGCGACCGCGCTACGTCGTGTTCACCGACGACATGCCTCTCACCCCCACCGGAAAGGTCGCGAAACACCGGTTGCGCGCGGACGCCACGCTCCGCGACTGCGCCTGCGAAGTCGACCTCGTAACCGCCGAACAGTAAGCCCGCACCGTCGTCGGTGACGACGCGCAGCCACCCGTCGAACCGGTCAGCGTGACCGACGGTGGCCACAGAAAGGACCGAGCAATGACCGAGACCCTCGCACCACGCACCGCATCCTCCGTCTGGGACGACCCGATCGGCCGGATCCACGAATTCCTGGTCGGCGACTTCACGTCCTCGCCGCTGGTGCAATGTGCCCGCGACCTCGTTCCGGCGCTGAAGGAGCGCGCGGCACGCCAGGCGCAGCAGGACCGCATCCTGCCGGAGACGATCGAGGACATGCAGCGGGCAGGGTTCTTCCAGATGCTGCAGCCGCGTTCCCACGGCGGTTTCGAACTGTCGCCGATCGAATCGTTCGAGGTGACTTCGATTCTCGCGGAGGGAGATCCGTCCGTCGGCTGGGTCCTGGGCGTGGTCGCCATCCACCACTTCCACCTCGGCTTCTTCGACGAGCGTGCCCAGTCGGACGTCTGGTCGACGGACCACACCACGCTGGTCAGTTCGCCGTACGCGCCGCAGACCGCGAAGCGGGTGGACGGCGGCTACCTCCTGTCCGGCCGCTGGTCGTTCTCGTCGGGCAGCGACTACTGCGAATGGGCGCTGCTCGGCGCGAACGTCGAAGGCGAGCCGACCCCCGGACCCGGACCGCTGGGCAGCCACGTGCTGCTGCTCCCGCGCAAGGACTACGAGATCGTCCACAACTGGGACGTCTCGGGTCTGCGCGCCACGGGCAGCAACGACATCGTGGTCGAGAATGCCTTCGTCCCCGACCACCGCAGCCTGACCTGGAACGAGGTGCACGACGGAACGGCACCGGGCCTCGCGCTCAACGACGGGCTGCTGTTCAAGCTCCCGTTCTTCCAGGTCTTCTCCCGCGCCACCCAGGCGCCCACCGCGCTCGGCGCACTGAAGGGCATGGCCGACGCCCTGGCCGACTTCATCCGGAGCAAGGGACGCAAGGGCGTCGACCCCGCCGCTGCCCTCGCACTGGCCGAGGCCTACTCGTTCATTTCGGAGGCGAAGGGACGGCTGTACGCGAACTACGGCGCGGTGATCGCCGAAGCGACCGGCGGTGCCGCGGTCTCGCCCGAGCGGCTCGAGGAGTTCCGGTTCCAGTCGGCGTACATCCCCGCGCGCGCCGCTCGGTACGGTACCGAGCTGTACCGCGTCGCGGGTGGCACCGGCATCTACAACACCCGGCCGTTCGGCCGGTACCTCACGGACCTGATGGCCACGCAGACCCACGCCATCAACAACTTCCAGGCCCGGGCGATGGACTGGATGGGTCCGCTGCTCGACACCACGGGTTCGTTCGTCCCGAAGCCCGACGGTGTGGTGCCGAACGCGATTCGACGCAGCTGAGTCTTCCGGTGTAACCGAGTCGTCCGGCGACACTGCTCGGCCCGGGCACCGATACGGTGCCCGGGCCGATCCGCGTTTCGGTGGTCCGTCTATTCGCTCAGTCCGTCCAGGTTCTCCCGGAAGCGCCGCAGCATTTCGTTGAACTTCTTGATCTCCCGCGGTGTGAAGCCCGAGAGCACCTGCTTCTGGCGAGCGAGCACATCCTCGAGCATGCGGTCGTGCAGCTCGTACCCCTCCGGCGTGAGATGCCACAGGCGGCTCCGCGGATTCGTGCCGTTCGCCTTCGCCTCGGCCAGGCCGAGCTTCTCGAGCTTGCTCAACGCGCGGCTCACGGCGCCCTTGTCGTAGCCGACCGCGGGGCTGGCCGCGGTCACCGGGACATCGGGTTCCTTGCACAGCATCACCAGCATTCGCCACTCCATCGCGCTGATGCCGAAGGTGTTCTGGTAGTGCCGGGAGGCGCTGCGGTTGAAACTGTTGGCGGCCCACACCAGCAGGACCGTCGGATTGTTGTCGAGATTGAGCGACTTCGAGCCGGAGCCGTCGCTGCGCTCGACGTCCTCGACAAAGAATTCATCGAGCGCGTCGGCCATGCGTTGCCCTTTCGGTTTCGGCTCGAACCGACAGATCTCGGTGAACCGGACAGGAATAAGTTCTTGTTTCGTCAACAGTCTAAGGGCATTTCGGCGGTTGCCAAGACCTTCGCAGCTGCTTTCCCGCCCGAAGTGCCGGGTGAGTGAAGTCACCGGTCCTCGCCGGCGACCTCACCGCCGCGGCCGGGACAATGGACTCCCGTGACTCTCACCGACATCGCGCACCCACCCACCGGGTCCGGAACCGTCCGCAGCCGCGCCCTCGCGATATTCGCGCTGGCGTTGGGTGGCTTCGGAATCGGCACCACCGAATACGTCGCGATGGGCCTGCTCCCCGAGATCGCCGCCGACCTCGGTATCACCGAGCCCACCGCCGGCCACACCATTTCCGCGTACGCGCTCGGCGTCGTCGTCGGCGCACCCCTGCTCGCGGTGCTCGCCGCCCGCGTGCCCCGCAAGACGCTGCTCGCCGCCCTGATGGCGATCTTCACGCTCGGCAACGCCGCCTCGGTCGCCGCCTCGGGCTACGGGCTCCTCGTCGCGGCTCGTTTCCTCGCCGGCCTGCCGCACGGGGCCTACTTCGGGGTGGCCGCGCTGGTCGCCGCGCACCTCGCCGGTCCCCAGCGCCGCGCCCGGGCCGTCGCCCAGGTGATGCTGGGCCTGTCCGTCGCCAACGTCGTCGGTGTGCCCGCTGCGTCGTGGCTCGGGCAGGCCCTCGGCTGGCGGACGGCGTTCGGCCTCGTGGTCGTCATCGGTGCCGCGACCGTCGCGGCCATCACCGCCTGGGTTCCGAAGGTCTCGATGCCCGTCACCAACCCGATCACCGAACTCGGTGCGCTGCGGCGACGGCAGGTGTGGCTGACGCTGATCGTCGCGACCGTCGGTTTCGCCGGGTGCTTCGCCGTCTACACCTACCTGGCGACCACCCTCACCGACGTCACCGGCGTCGCCCGCTCGACGGTCCCGATCGGGCTGGCCGTGTACGGCGCGGGCATGGTCGCGGGCAGTCTCGCCGGCGGTCGCATCGCCGACCGTGCGCTGATTCCCGGCCTGATCGGCGGCATGCTCGTCTACGCCGCGCTGCTCGGGCTGTTCGTCGCCGGCGCTCACCGGCCGGTCGCCGCGTTCGTGCTGCTGTTCCTCATCGGCGCGACCAACGCCTCACTGATCCCGGGGCTGCAGACCCGCCTCATGGACGTCGCCGCCGACGCCCAGTCCCTCGCGGCGTCCCTGAACCACGCCGCGCTCAATGCCGCGAATGCGCTGGGCGCGTGGCTGGGGGGCCTCGTCATCGCTGCCGGGTTCGGTTACACGGCCCCCGCCGCGGTCGGATCCGTGCTTCCGCTTGCAGGGGTCGCGGTCCTCACATTCTCCGTCCGCCTCGACACCGTCCCATCGGACCGGATCCGACGACTGCGTCGGTTACGGTGACCGGCGTGCCTCGCATCATCACCACCGTCAACGTCAACGGCGTGCGCGCCGCGGCCACCAAGGGCCTGCTCGAATGGCTCGAGGGGTCGGCCGCGGACATCGTGTGCCTGCAGGAGGTCCGCGCGACCGAGAAGCAGTTCCACGCGGCGATCGCGCCCGCCCTCGCCGCCGGATGGCAGGTCGTCGGCGCCGAGTCCTCCGCGAAGGGCCGGGCCGGTGTCGCGATCATGTCCCGGGTTCCCGCGGACGCGGTCCGCGTCGGCTTCGGCGACGAGAGCTTCGCCGACACCGGCCGGTACCTCGAGGCCGACTTCGGCGACCTGACGGTCGGGAGCCTCTACCTGCCCACGGGCGAGGCGGAAACCCCGAAGCAGGACGAGAAGGAACGTTTCATGAAGTCGCTCGCGGCGTATCTGGGGGACCGCGCCGCCGAGGTCGTCGCGGCGGACCGGCACATGCTGGTGTGCGGCGACTGGAACATCGCGCACACCGAACGGGACATCAAGAACTGGAAGGGCAACATCCGCAAGTCCGGATTCCTGCCCCACGAGCGCGAATGGGTCGGCGATCTCCTCGCGACCGGTCAGTGGCGCGATGTCGTGCGCGAGCACCACGGCGATGTCCCCGGCCCGTACTCGTGGTGGTCGTACCGGGGCAAGGCCTTCGACACCGACGCGGGCTGGCGGATCGACTACCACCTGGTGACCCCGGCACTCGCCGACCGGGTGACCGCGGCCCGCGTCGAACGGGCCGCGACGTACGCCGAACGCTGGTCGGACCACGCGCCGGTGACGGTCGAATTCCGGTGAGCCGGCACTGCAGGTCCGCCCTGCTCGCGCTGCTGTCCGCGATCGTCGCGCTGGTCGTCACTGCCTGCGGAGGCGCGGCCACCGACACCGGCACGACCGTCGCGCCGCTGCTGTCCGTTCCGTCCGGGACAGCCCAGCCGTCCGGGTTGGCCCAGCCGTCCGGGTTGGCCCAGCCGTCCGGGATGGCACAGCCGAACGGCGACACCGTCACGTGCGAGCCGGAAGGTCCGATCCCCGACTACGTCTGGGACACCCTCGAGCTCATCGACGCGGGGGACTGGCCACCGGACGACGCCCCGGGCACCCAGGGCGGTCGCCGGTTCGGCAACTACGAGGGCGAGCTGCCCACCGTCGGCGACGACGGGCGACCGGCGGCCTATCAGGAATGAGACGTCAACCGGAAGAAGCCCGGACGCAGCCGCGACGCCGAACGCATCGTCACCGGTGCGGACGGATCGGCGTGGTACACCGCCGACCACTACGAGTCGTTCACGAGGATGTGCTGATGCGAGCCGACCTGACCCTGCTCGAGACCACCCGCGCCGGCGCGGCGGACCTCGAGGAACAACTGCGGCAGGACGGGCGCGTCGTGCACGTGCGCGGCCGGAAGATGACGACCCTCCGGCAGCTGTTCGACGAGTTCGCCGCGGCGCTGCAGTTCCCGTACTACTTCGGTGCGAACAAGGACGCCTTCGACGAGTGCCTGGCCGAGGTCTGCGGCGGCGCCGCTCCCTCGGTGCTGGTGTTCGACGCGCACGAACTGCTCAGTGGTGAACCGGACCAGCTCGCGTGGTTCGTCGCGGTGCTCGGGCAGATCCCGCTGCGGGTGATCCTGCAGGTCCCGCCGCAGTACGCTGCGGCCGTGGCCGAGCGATTCGCCGCGGCCGGACACGGCGACCTCGGTCGCAGCACCGAACCCGGTGCGTGACAGTATCGAGAGCATGTCGAGCACTGCAGATCAGAACGCTACCGCGCCGACCGCCCGGCCTCGGGTGCTGTCCGGCATTCAGCCCACTTCGGATTCCTTCCATCTCGGGAACTTCCTCGGTGCGCTGCAGCAGTGGGTTCCGATGCAGGACGAGTTCGACGCCTACTACTTCATTCCCGACCTGCACGCGATCACCGTGCCGCAGAACCCGAAGGAACTGCGCAAGCGGGTGCTGGTCTCGGCGGCGCAGCTCCTGGCCGTGGGCATCGACCCCGAGAAGTCGGTGCTGTTCGTGCAGAGCCACGTTCCCGAGCACGTCGAACTGTCCTGGGTGCTGACCTGCATGACCGGGTTCGGTGAGGCCAGCAGGATGACGCAGTTCAAGGACAAGTCCGCGAAGCAGGGCACGGAGCACGCCGGGGTCGGCCTGTTCACCTACCCGATGCTGATGGCCGCGGACATCCTGCTCTACCGCGCGCAGAGGGTGCCGGTCGGCGAGGATCAGCGCCAGCACCTCGAACTGACCCGGGACCTCGCGCAGCGTTTCAACAAGCGCTACGGCAAGACCTTCGTCGTCCCCGAGCCGCACATCGTCAAGGGCACCGCGAAGATCTACGACCTGCAGGACCCCACGTCGAAGATGAGCAAGTCGGCCGAGACCGCGGCCGGCCTGATCAACCTGCTCGACGACCCGAAGGTGTCCGCGAAGAAGATCAAGTCGGCCGTCACCGACAACGAACGGGAGATTCGCTTCGATCGCGAGGCCAAGCCCGGCGTGAGCAACCTGCTCACCATCCAGTCGGCGCTCTCCGGCCGCGACATCGACGACCTCGTCGCCGGATACGAGGGCAAGGGCTACGGCGATCTGAAGAACGACACCGCCGCGGTGCTCACCGAGTTCGTGACGCCCCTGCGGGCGAAGGTCGACGAGTACCTGTCCGACGAAACCGAACTGCTCCGGATCCTGTCGAACGGCGCGGACCGTGCGCGCGACGTCGCTTCCCGGACACTTGCCCAGGTCTATGACAAGGTGGGATTCCTGCCCCGCAAGTAGAAGGAGCGTCACGGATGGCCGGCGCGAGCGACGAGAAGAAACCCGGTTTCCTCGATCGGCAGCGTGCAGCCCATCCCTGGCTCGACCACACGATCCGGACCGGGCTGCGCTACCAGGACCACAAAGGCGACTACTACGCCGCCGGCATCACGTACTTCACGGTGCTGGCTCTCGTGCCGATCCTCATGGTGGCGTTCTCGATCGCCGGTTTCGTGCTCGCCGGCCGGCCCGAGATGATCGAGCAGATCCAGGACGCGATCGCCGAGAACATCCCCGGCCAACTCGGCGACACCGTGCAGGACCTGATCGCGTCGGCGATCAACTCGCGCGGCGCCGTCGGCCTGATCGGTCTGCTCACCGCGTCGTACGCAGGGCTCGGCTGGATGGCCAACCTGCGCGACGGTCTCACCGCGATGTGGGACCACCCCCGCGACAAGGGCAACTTCGTGGTCTCCAAACTGCGGGACGGCGCGTCGCTGCTGGGTCTCGGACTCGCCATGATCGTCTCGCTCGGGTTGTCGGCGCTGAGCAGCGGCCCGATCATGTCCAGACTCGTCACGTTGCTGAACATGGAGAACCTCATCGGGATCGGCGTCGCATTGCGGATCGCCGCGCTGGTCTTCGCGCTGGGCGCGACCTGGGCGGTGTTCACGTGGGTGATCGCGCGGCTGCCCCGCGAACCCGTCACCTTCCGCAGCGCCGCGCAGGCCGGTCTGATCGCCGCGATCGGCTTCGAGGTGCTCAAGCAGGCCGGGTCGATCTATCTCGAGATCGTGCTGAACGGGCCTGCCGGCGTCGCCTTCGGCCCGATCCTCGGTCTGCTCATCTTCTCCAACCTGACGGCGAAGCTGCTGCTGTTGTGCACGGCGTGGGCGGCGTCGAAGGAGGAGAATCTGGCCCTGGCGCACGTGCCCGCGCCCGAACCGGCGACGATCACCCCGCGGCTCGAGGTTCACCAGGGTCCCGGGGTGCGGGAGAGTATCGCGCTCGTCGGTGCGGGCATTCTCGGTGGCGCGCTGCTCGGGTCGCGCCGACGCTCCCGGAAATGACCCGACCGGCGGGTCAGCCCGCCGCCTCGTCCCGGCACGCCTCGTAGCCCCCGGCGACGAAGGTCGTCGCGGAGCAGTACACGGCGGTCGGATAGTACGGGCCCATCACCGTCGCGGGGTCGGCACCGGTCGCCTGGGACGCCTGGATGGACTGCGGGTAGAACGCCGGCGTCGGCAGCATGTAGCGCAGGAACAGCACCTTCTTCGGCACCGTCGTATCGCCCCACGGCAGCACGGTCACGGTCGGATCGGCGACCGAGGTGAGATCGGCGGGCGCGGCGACCGCGTAGGTGTAGTAGCCGGACTCGTCGAGCGCGGTCTCGAAATCGGCCGCGCACGCCACCACCGGATAGGGCGAGACCCGATCGTTCTGGCACAGCGACCAATACCGCACCTGCTGATCCGGATCGGTCGCCGGGACACCCGCGCGGGTGTCCGGGAACGTCGGTGCCTTCCCGCGCACGACGACGATCCGGCCCGGCTGGTAGGTCAGTGCCGTTCCGAGATACTTGTTGTCCCCGTTGGGAAACAGACCGGACGAGCTCGCCGGGTTCACGAATACCGTCTCCGGTGTGTCGCCGGGGAACGCGCCGCTCGCGGCACCGGCGATGACCTGATCGAATCCCGCCTGCGCGAGCTGTGAGACGGGGCCGGTGTAGGAGTTCGGGTCGAACGGCTGCTCGCACGGCTGCCGCGGAACGGTCGCCCCACCGACCCGCATCGTCGCCTCGGGCAACGGCACACCGCCGCTGGGGGAAGCGGCGTCGTCGGGCACGTAGACGCGGATGATCAGGAAACCCACGGGGGTGCTCTGGCCGGCCGGCAGAGCCTGAATCTCGTTGCGCGCGTGGTCGGCCGGGCCGGTGACGATGGTGGCGTGCCATTGTCGTTGCGCAGGGGGGAGGGTGCGCGCCGACGCGTCCGTGAACGGATTGCTGCTCCCCGGGTCGGGGCCGATCTGGTTGTCGCGCAACGTGTCCACGGTGTCGAAGTTCGTGCCGTAGGTGTTGAGCGAGAAGTACCGCGCGTACGGGTAGGTGCCGGACAGTTCGATCGAGTCGCCCGGGCCCAGTGCATAGGGCAGCACCCAGTAGGTGGCGTTCACGTCCGGGAACGCGACGTTCAGCACCGTCTCGTTCGACATGAACCGCCACGCGCACAGGGGAGTATCGGCGGTCGCGGCCGGAGGCAGGGCGACCGTGACGGCGGCGCACAGGAACGCGACGAGGGCAACGATCCGGGCGCAGGCCGATCGAGAGCGATTGTCGGACACGGGGACTCCGTTCGTCGCGTCCACGATAGCCGCGGCTCGCCGAAAACGGACCGGGTTTCGGTGAACAAGATCATTCGATTCGGTTACATCGGCCGACAATCGGTTGCATCGGCTGACGCGGTGGCGGATCGGCCGTACTGTCGGGTCCATGAAAGCCGTCCAGTACACCGAGATCGGTGCGGAGCCGGTCGTCGTCGAGATCCCCACACCGTCCCCCGGCCCGGGGGAGGTGCTGCTGAAGGTCACCGCAGCGGGCTTGTGCCACTCCGACATCTTCGTGATGGACCTGCCCGCCGACGGATACGTCTACGGGCTTCCACTGACGCTGGGCCACGAGGGGGTCGGCACCGTCGCCGAACTCGGCGCGGGCGTCGACGGCGTCGCGGTCGGAGATGCGGTCGCCGTGTACGGGCCGTGGGGCTGCGGTTCCTGTCACGCGTGCGCCCGCGGCCACGAGAACTACTGCAGCCGCGCCGCCGACCTCGGGATCACCCCGCCGGGGCTCGGTTCTCCCGGTTCCATGGCCGAGTACATGATCGTCGACTCGGCCCGGCACCTCGTGCCCATCGGTGATCTCGACCCGGTCGCGGCGGCTCCGCTGACCGACGCCGGTCTGACCCCGTACCACGCGATCAACCGGGTACTGCCGCTGCTGGGCCCCGGATCCACCGCGGTGGTGGTCGGTGTGGGCGGGCTCGGTCACGTCGGGATCCAGATCCTGCGGGCGATCAGCGCGGCCCGGGTCGTCGCGCTGGACGTCGACGACGACCGCCTCGAACTGGCCCGCACGGTCGGTGCCGATGTTGCGATCCGGTCCGATGCGAGCGCGGCCGCCGCGATCCGCGAACTGACCGGCGGTCAGGGCGCCACCGTGGTGTTCGACTTCGTCGGCGCGCAGTCGACGATCGACATGGCCCAGCAGGTCGTCGCGATCGACGGGCACATCTCGATCGTCGGAATCCACGCCGGCGCGCACGCGAAGGTCGGGTTCTTCCTCGTTCCGTTCGGTGCCTCCGTCGTCACCCCGTACTGGGGGTCCCGTACCGAGCTGATGGAGGTGATCGCCCTGGCTCGGGCCGGCAGGCTCGAGATCCACACCGAGACGTTCACCCTCGACGAGGGGCCCGAGGCGTACCGGAGGCTGCGGGAGGGCACCATCCTCGGCCGCGGTGTGGTCGTGCCCGGCTGAGCCGCCGGCGGCCGCCGAGCGGACCATCGAACCCGAAACCGAGCCCGAAACACAGAACGCGGGCCCGGACCCCGAAGGGCCGGACCCGCGTTCCGTGGTGCAGTTCCCTGTGACAGGGAGGGTCAGCGAGCGAACAGCAGCGCGCGCTTGACCTCCTGGATCGCCTTCGTCACCTGGATGCCACGGGGGCACGCGTCGGTGCAGTTGAAGGTGGTGCGGCAGCGCCACACGCCGTCCTTGTCGTTGAGGATGTCGAGACGCTCGGCGGCACCCTCGTCACGCGAGTCGAAGATGAACCGATGCGCGTTGACGATCGCGGCGGGGCCGAAGTACGACCCGTCGCTCCAGTACACCGGGCACGACGTGGTGCAGCACGCGCACAGGATGCACTTGGTGGTGTCGTCGAAGCGGGCGCGGTCGGCCTGCGACTGGATCCGCTCGCGGGTCGGCTCGTTGCCCGTCGTGATGAGGAACGGCTTGACGGCACGGAACGCGTCGAAGAACGGCTCCATGTCGACGACCAGGTCCTTCTCGACCGGCAGGCCGCGGATCGGCTCGACGGTGATGGTCACCGGCTTGCCGTCCTTGGGCAGCATGTCCTTCATGAGGATCTTGCAGGCCAGGCGGTTGACACCGTTGATCCGCATCGCGTCGGAGCCACACACGCCGTGCGCGCAGCTGCGGCGGAAGGTGAGGGTTCCGTCGAGGTAGCCCTTCACGTACAGCAGCAGGTTGAGCATGCGGTCGCTGGGCAGCGCCGGCACCTGGAACGAATCCCAGTGCTGACCCTTGCCGTCCTCGGGGTTGAACCGGGCGATCTTGAGGGTGACCATGACGGCGCCCTCGGGAACCGGAGGCAGTTCCGCGGCGACGGCGTCGTTCTTCTCGAGAGTAGTCATCAGTACTTCCGCTCCATCGGCTCGTACCGGGTCTGGACCACCGGCTTGTAATCCAGGCGGATTTCGGAGATCAGATCCTGGCCCACCTTGTACGCCATGGTGTGCTTCATGTAGTTCGCGTCGTCACGATTCGGGTAGTCCTCGCGAGCGTGACCGCCGCGCGATTCCTTCCGGTTGAGGGCGCCGATCACGGTGACCTCGGCCATCTCGAGCAGGAAGCCGAGCTCGACGGCCTCGAGCAGGTCGCTGTTGTAGCGCTTGCCCTTGTCGTGAACCGTGATGTTCTTGTAACGCTTCTTCAGATCGTGGATGTCCTCGAGGGCCTTCGTGAGGGTCTCCTCGGTGCGGAACACCGACGCGTTGTTGTCCATCGACTGCTGCAGGTCGCGACGGATGTCGGCGACGCGCTCCTTGCCGCCCGCGTGGAGGATGCGGTCGAGCCACTCCTCGACGTAGGTCGCGGGGTTCTCGGGCAGCTCGACGAACTCGGTGCTGTTCGCGTACTCGGCGGCAGCGATGCCGGCGCGGCGGCCGAACACGTTGATATCGAGCAGCGAGTTGGTGCCGAGGCGGTTGGCGCCGTGCACGGACACGCAGGCGCACTCGCCGGCGGCGTACAGGCCCTTGACGGTCTCGTCGTTGTTGCGCAGGACCTCGCCCTGAACGTTGGTGGGGATACCACCCATCACGTAGTGGCAGGTCGGGTACACCGGGACGAGCTCGGTGACCGGGTCGACGCCGAGATAGGTGCGCGCGAACTCGGTGATGTCCGGGAGCTTCTCCTCGAGGACGTCCTCGCCGAGGTGCGTGACGTCGATGTAGACGTAGTCCTTGTTCGGACCGGCGCCGCGGCCTTCGAGCACCTCGAGCACCATCGACCGGGCGACGATGTCGCGGGGCGCGAGGTCCTTGATGGTGGGGGCGTAGCGCTCCATGAACCGCTCGCCGTCGGCGTTGCGGAGGATGCCGCCCTCACCGCGGACGGCCTCGGAGATGAGGATGCCGAGGCCCGCGAGTCCGGTCGGATGGAACTGGTGGAACTCCATGTCCTCGAGCGGCAGGCCCTTGCGGAAGATGATGCCCAGCCCGTCACCGGTGAGGGTGTGCGCGTTGGACGTCGTCTTGTACATGCGGCCCGAACCGCCGGTGGCGAACACGATCGACTTCGCGTGGAAGACGTGGATCTCGCCGGTCGCGAGCTCGTAGGCGATGACACCGGTGGCGACGGGACCGTCCTCGGTCTCGGTCAGCGCGATGTCCAGTGCGTAGAACTCGTTGAAGAACTCCACGTCGTGCTTGACGCAGTTCTGGTACAGCGTCTGCAGGATCATGTGGCCGGTGCGGTCGGCGGCGTAGCACGCGCGACGGACCGGGGCCTTGCCGTGGTCACGGGTGTGACCACCGAAGCGGCGCTGGTCGATCTTGCCTTCGGGGGTGCGGTTGAAGGGAAGACCCATCTTCTCCAGGTCCAGCACCGCGTCGATGGCTTCCTTGGCCATGATCTCGACGGCGTCCTGGTCGGCGAGGTAGTCGCCGCCCTTGACGGTGTCGAAGGTGTGCCATTCCCAGTTGTCTTCTTCGACGTTGGCCAGCGCGGCGCACATGCCACCCTGCGCGGCACCGGTGTGGCTGCGTGTCGGGTAGAGCTTGGTCAGAACCGCGGTGCGGGCGCGGGGGCCGGCCTCGATGGCCGCGCGCATACCGGCGCCGCCGGCACCGACGATGACCACGTCATAACGATGTTCCTGCATGAAGTCTTGGCTCCCCTAGCTCGCAACGATGTTGGGGTCGAATGTGAAGATCACGTAGGTGCCCAGGCCCATGATCAGGATCATCGACACTGCGAGGATCGTGTTGAGCCAGAAACGGGTCGAGTCCTTGCGCGAGTAGTCGGCGATGACGGTGCGCAGACCGTTGCCGCCGTGCAGCTGCGCGAGCCACAGCATCGACAGGTCCCAGAACTGCCAGAACGGGCTGGACCAGCGACCGGCGACGAACGCGAAGTTGATGCGGTGCACGCCCTCGTCGAGCATCAGCATGATGAACAGGTGGCCGAGCACGAGGATGATCAGTGCAAGGCCGGACAGGCGCATGAACAGCCAGGCGTAGAGCTCGAAGTTGTTCTTGGCCTGACGACGCGGCGAGCGCGGGTTGTCGAGGCCGGCCGGGCGGTCGTACGCCGTTCCGAGAGTCTTCGCTTCACTCATGTCAGTGCCCCGCAAACATGTTGTAGAAGATGCGTCCGGCCGCGGGGATCATCACCACGAACCAGATCACCAGGATCGTCCAGAGCATGACGCGCTGGTACTGCGGTCCCTTCGACCAGAAGTCGACGAGCATGACGCGCAGGCCGTTGAGCGCGTGGTAGAGAACCATCGCCACGAGCGCCAGCTCCATCAGGCCGACGATCGGGTTCTTGTAGGTTTCGATGACACTGTCGTAGGTCTCGGGGTTGACCCGGACGAGTGCCGTGTCCAGAACGTGGACGAAAAGGAAGAAGAACGTGGCCACGCCTGTGATCCGGTGCAGAACCCAGGACCACATTCCGGGATCTCCCCGGTAAAGCGACCGTGTGCGCCCCGCCGGTGCGGGGGCGGCTTCAGTCGTGCTGCTCATCGAGTGCTGTGCCTCCAACGTCAATGGTGGACGCGTCGAGCCGCTGTAGCCTGTGGGGGATTCCGCAGCACGGGCCCGACGAGAACCTGAACCGACTTGTTCAGACTCTAAACCCATCGGAATCCCGGGAACTAATCTCCTTCGCGATTCGTACCGGCCCGAAATGCTAAGTTAGGTTTGCCTTTCCAACTGTGATCTGGCGCGGTGGGGGCCGCCGAACGTCGTCTTCGCCACCGTGACAGGATGGTCAACCATGGTGGACGTGGAGTGGGAAACGTTGCGCGCCAAGGCACATGAGGCGATGGGGCGTGCATACGCGCCGTACTCGCGGTTCCCGGTGGGGGCCGCCGCTCTCACTGCCGACGGCGCAGTTGTGAGTGGGTGCAATGTGGAAAATGTCTCACATGGGGTAGGACTTTGTGCCGAATGTGTACTCGTCGGTAACTTCGTTTCCGGTGGTGGCGGACGGTTGCGAGCGATCTCCGTCTGCGACGCCCGCGGCGCCGTTCTGATGCCCTGCGGGCGCTGCCGCCAGCTCCTCATCGAGCACGGCGGACCCGACCTGCTCGTCGACACGTCCCGGGGGCCGCGGCCCATGTCCGAGCTGCTCCCCGACGCGTTCGGGCCCGATGATCTTGCGGCCGTGCATCCGACGGGAGGCAATCGTGCCTGACATCGTCTCCGTGATCCGGCACAAGCGCGACGGTCTGGAACTGACCGGCGCCGAGATCGATTGGGTGATCAGGGCGTTCACCCACGACATCGTCGCCGACGAACAGATGGCGGCCCTCGCGATGGCGATCTGGTTCCGCGGCATGACCCGCGCCGAGACCGCCCGCTGGACCACCGCGATGATCGACTCCGGACGGCGTCTCGACTTCACCGGCCTGGGCCTGCCCACCGTCGACAAGCACTCCACCGGCGGCGTCGGCGACAAGATCACGCTGCCGCTCGCACCGCTCGTCGCGGCGTGCGGGGCTGCGGTGCCGCAATTGTCCGGACGGGGACTCGGATACGCCGGCGGCACCCTCGACAAACTCGAATCGATCCCGGGCTGGCGCGCCGACCTCGACACCGTCGAGATGGCCGAGATCCTCACCGATCCGGCGATCGGTGCGGTCGTGTGCGCACCCACCGAGGATCTGGCCCCTGCCGACCGCAAGCTGTATGCGCTGCGCGACGTCACCGGCACCGTCGAATCGATCCCGCTCATCGCCAGTTCGATCATGAGCAAGAAGATCGCCGAAGGGACGGGCGCGCTCGTCCTCGACGTCAAGGTCGGCTCCGGCGCCTACATGACCGAGCTGGGCGAGGCCCGCGAACTCGCGCGCACGATGGTCGAGCTCGGCAGTGACGAAGGCCTGCCCACCGTCGCGTTGATCACCCGCATGGACACCCCGCTCGGGCGCACGGCGGGCAATGCGCTCGAGGTGCGCGAGGCCGTCGAGGTTCTCGCCGGTGGCGGACCGTCCGACGTCGTGGAGCTGACCCTGGCGCTGGCGCGGGAGATGCTCGCCCTCGCCGGGATCGACGGCGTCGACCCCGCCGACCGGCTGAAGGACGGCTCGGCAATGGACCGATGGCGCGCGATGATCGCCGCGCAGGGAGGCGACCCGGACGCCGCGTTGCCCACCGCCGCCTACACCGAGACCCTGCGCGCCGACTCCGACGGCATCCTCACCGGACTCGACGCCATGGCGGTCGGGGTCGCGGCGTGGCGCCTCGGTGCCGGTCGTGAACGACAGGGGCAGGCCGTGCAGGCCGGCGCCGGTGTCGAGTTGCACGCCAAACCGGGGGAGGCGGTGCGCGCCGGGCAGGTCCTCGCGACCCTGCACACCGATACCCCGGAGAAGATCCCCGCCGCGCTCACCACGCTGCAGGGCGGGGTCCGGATATCCGCCGAGGCGTCCGACGGAGGGGCACCCGCCGTGCCCGCCCGGCCGCTCGTCGTGGAGCGGATCTCCGGGTAGCCGACTACCGTCGGGGCATGAACGAGCTGACTGCCCCGCAGGTGCGTACGGCACCGAAGGTTCTGCTCCACGACCACCTCGACGGTGGCCTGCGACCGGGGACGATTCTGGACCTCGCCGACGCATGTGGCCACACCCTGCCTGCCGACACCGAGACCGGGCTGGCCGGATGGTTCCGGCAGTCGGCGGACAGCGGATCGCTCGTGCGGTACCTCGAGACGTTCGAGCACACGGTCGCCGTCATGCAGACCGCCGACGGACTCGAGCGGGTCGCCCGCGAGTGTGTCGAGGACCTGGCCGCCGACGGCGTCGTCTACGCGGAGGTCCGGTTCGCCCCGGAACAGCACCTCGAGTCCGGCCTGACCCTCGACGAGGTCGTCGAGCACGTCCTCGAGGGGTTCCGGTCGGGGGAGTCCGCGGTCGCGGCGGCGGGCGGCCGGATCCACGTGGGGTGTCTGCTCACCGCGATGCGGCACGCGGCGCGGTCGCGTGAAATCGCCGAACTGGCAGTGCGTTTCCGCGACCGGGGGGTCGCCGGGTTCGACATCGCCGGCGCCGAGGCCGGATATCCCCCCAGCCGTCACCTCGACGCCTTCGAGTATATGCGGGCGGCCAACGCGCACTTCACGATTCATGCGGGAGAAGCGTTCGGGCTCCCGTCGATCCACGAGGCCGTCGCGTTCTGCGGCACCGACCGGCTCGGTCACGGGGTGCGGATCGTCGACGACATCACCGTCGCCGAGGACGGCACCGCGACGCTCGGGCTACTGGCGAATTACGTGCGGGACAAGAGGATTCCGCTCGAGCTCTGTCCCAGCTCCAATGTCCAGACCGGGGCGGTCGCCGCGCTCGAGGACCATCCGTTCGATCTGCTCGCGCGGCTGCGGTTCCGCGTCACCGTCAACACCGACAACCGGCTGATGAGCGACACCACGATGACGAAGGAGATGATGCGCCTGGTCGAGACGTTCGGCTACGGCTGGGTCGACCTCGAACGATTCACCATCAATGCCATGAAATCGGCGTTCCTGCCGTTCGATCAGCGGCTCGAGCTGATCGACGACGTCATCAAACCCGGCTACGCGGTGTTGATAGGCGCGTAGCGCCCGGTGTGCCTTTGTGGCGGTGGGA
>NZ_JBMBTE010000022.1:0-57931 GCF_048897285.1 Rhodococcus sp. O3 | reverse complement strand
AGGATTTCCGCAGTCGTCTCGAACAGATAATGCTGCAGGCGACTTCGATCAGACCCTGATTCAGGTCGCCTCGTATCTCGGATACGTGTTCGCAGACGCTTGAACTGGTGCAGCCAAGCGTAGGTACGCTCGACGACCAAACGGACCTTGCCGAGCCCGGAGCCATGCATCGCAGGCCCTCAGGCCGACCGCCCGGGTTCACCACGGGCCCACTGTAAGACGGGAAGCACCTCGGGCAGCACGCGAGAGATCTGTGGAAGCAGTGTCACCGCAGCCACAGTCCCCCGAGAATCGTGACGAGTCAACAGACTTCCGAGAACAGGACTCGAACCAACCGGCAGAACGTGTCGCGATCGAACATATCTGGCGGTGAAGGATGCTTGTTCTGGGCCACCTCCCGCGAGTCGGCTGCCCTCCGACGCATTCTACGTCGCATCAGAGCGGTACGGCCGTCGGGAATAGCGTGCGGTATCGCCCATCACTCTTCATACTGCCTCGCTCTGCGACGCCGATTCCGGGCAGACGGCTGACCCCAGCGATCGTCATGCTTGATCGAGTACCTGAGACACCGCGCAGTGACCGGGCAGTCGCTACAGAACGACAACGGTGCCGGGGTTCGCGCCGCGGACGATGCGGCGTGGACACACGCTGTATGTTCCCGTTCCCTCCGCGAGGGTGCGGTGTGCCCACTGGTCGCAGCTTGTGGGACCCTCATGAGGTGTCATCGTCGAGATGAACAAACTGCACGCCCTGTCCGGTCAGAGCATCCAGTGCCCTGCGCAGTCCGGCCGCTGTTCCCGACGACGGTTGGTTCATGTGGGCGAGGACGATCCCACCATCAGGTGCCGCCAGGATCTGCCGCGCCACCGCATCGGATGTGGCCGTAGCGCCGAAATCCGCGTTCGTTGCGAAGCCCGCGAGGCGAACTCCCAGATCCCGGGCAATGGAGACGGCGACATCGTCGTAGTGGGCAGTGCCGGCACGGAACCATCGACTGTCGACGCCGACGCTGCGCAGCGTCTGGCGGTTCGACTCGATCTCCTCGATCACCGCTTCGGCGTCGACAGTGCCTGCAATGCCGTACGCAGCCCGGCCGGATACCGACAAGGGCACGTGCAGCGTGCCGTGGTTCTCGATGCGCAGCAGCGGGTGGGCCACCAACTGTTCGGTCGCGCCCGGGTTTGCGCGCACCCATCGCTCGTTGAGGAACACCGTGGCGGGGACCTGGTACTCGACGAGCGTGTCGATCAGGTGGGTGTCGATGTTCGAGCCACTCGGCCCACCGCACGCGTCGAATGTCAGCGCCATGGTGCGTCGACCATCGGATGCGGGTGCCACCGACGACTCGATCCCAGCCAGATCGGTGCCCCACTGCTGCGGTTCCAGACCCAGGTACCGCGAGGCATCGAAGGTGTGCGCGGGTGTCTCACCGGTCGTCGCGACGGAAGGCGTAGTGGGTACCGTCGGCTGTGAATACGTGTTCGTGATCGGCATCGCGGTCCCGTCGACCTCAGCGCTGAGCCCGCACGCACCGACTGGGGCCGGGACTGCAAGCGCGCCGAGTGCGAGAAGTTGTCGACGGGTGAGGGTTGGTTGTCGGGGCGTCATCGGTACATGGCCAACCGCGCGTCAGTTGCCGGCGCCGTGGTTGGGGTTGGTGCAGATGGTGCCTTCGCACGGCACCGTACCGGTGCCACCCTGCGGATTCTGCATCACCGCACCACCGTTGCCCTGCGGATCCGACCCCGCACCATGGTTGGGATTCGTACAGATCGTCCCCTCACACGGCACCGTGCCGGTGCCACCCTGCGGATCCTCCATCACCGCACCCTCGGTGTCGTATTCGCTGACCACAGTCGTCGTGGTTGTGGTCGTTGGGGTGTCGTCGTCATCGCCGCAGGCAGTGGCGAACAAGGTCAGCGCCGCCAAGGTCAGTACCGCGGTCGTGGTACGGATCATCGAGTTTCCCTTTCACGTAAGTGAGGTCGGAGTCAGAGGGCGGGCGCATCGGCAGCGACCGGAGCCTGCGCCTGCCACTCGGCGAGCAGCAGGGGATCCTGCAGTTCCATCCACGTAACGACGTCCGAATAGGTGGCGCAGTAGGTGTCGGGCAAGCCGCACACGTCTGACATGAAGTCGGCCGTGGCCGGGTTGAAGGCGTTACCGTTCCAGTCGTTGAAGTGGTTGGCGATCACCAGCGGTGCCCGATTCCCGTGGTAGGCCTCGTCGAACATGAATCTGTAGGTACCCGCGGTGATCTCGGCGGCCTGCTTGGCGGTGTGCGGCTGCTCCTTCGCTCCGTTGAGGGTGAACCAGAAGTTGTAGTCCAGAGCGGTTTGGCGTTTACCGAGCGGCGGAGAGTACACGTACGGGATCGGGAACTCCCAGACGCCGTCGATCTTCTCGGGCCAGAAGATCCCCGGCCGGTCGGCGGGCATTGACGAATCCCACGTCATGCCGAACTGATGCCAGGCCGGAATCAGCTGATCGAGTCGGCCTTCGAGGCACTGAGTGCGACCACCACGGACTTCCTCCGGTCCGAACAGCAGATCGGGCCCGGTGTTGATGTCGTTGTTGGCGCGCCAGTTCGCCATCAGGGAGTGGAACTGGCCGAGTTCGTGCACCCAGTCCGCGGTCGTCCACTGCGAGCCGTGATAGCCACTGCCCTTACAGAAGTGCCCGACGTAATGGGTGCCCATTTCATGCCCGTCCAGCCAGGTGTCGTTGAGATACCGGACCTGCTCGAGCACGTCCGCCTCATCGCCACCGAATGCGATCGCGGCCTGACCCGGCCTATGCCCAGGACCTTGATAGTGTCCGGCGTTGTCGTCGGTCAGGAAATACAGGCCGGTCATCAACGCCGAGAAGCGGGCATCGACCTGCTTGGCCGTGTCGAGGAACATGTCCCAGTTCGGTGTCAAACCAACCCCGTCGAAGGAGAACAGAACGAACTGCGGCGGCCTTTCCCCGGGCGCCAAGCGGCGCATCGGAACATTCGACACTGCACGGACTTTCGCCGGCGCGGGTGGCGCCGTGGTAGTCGGCGCGGGTTCCAGCACCAACCCGGGTGAAGTATCCGGGATTTCGTCACCGATCCCCGCCGCGTCACCACCGGCTCGCAGTACGCATCCGGACAGGGTGAGGGCCGACACGAGCAGCAGTGCAGCCGCGATCGTGCGTCCTCCGACCATCTCTACATCTCCTCAACATGTTCCGTTCGGGTCGATTGACATCGACACCAGAAGCCTCTGGTTCAGCTCCAGCGCTGCGCGACAGGCACCGCGATCCGCACCCCGACGGCAGCCGGGGATCCGCCCCGGGGCAGCCGTCGAGAACCCCGCGGTGTAGCCGAGTTCGGGTATCAGTCAGTTCGACGTAAGATCGGCTCCACGATCAATCTCTCCCGGCCACAGGCTGGTTTAGCAGAACCAACTGACATAGCGCCCAACACGAATCGCATCAGTCGCCGGAGCGACCGATGCCATCGACCAACCGCACAAACGGTAGCTGACCCAGTTGTCAACCAGGCGTGCAAATCGATGTGAAAATCTCCACGTATGCTGACTTCGGACCACTCAGCACCGAAGTAGCCTGCCGTTCGCCCAGGTAAAGCCCTTCGTCGATCACGTCCACAGTTGTCGGTTGTCGAAACCGAACTCTTCGCTGTTTTGCAGCCGGGGAATTACGACATATGGTGTAGCGCTCGACCAGGTCGGCTACGGCAATGTGACCGCCGAGTCGCTACCAGCAGGTATCAACCAATCTGGTCACCAAGGACTTTCGATCCGGACTGCGGCGACCGAGGGCTCTGCCGAGTCATCTGAGTCGACTCGGTCGGAATTCGAAAGGAGCGTCCTGGTGAGCGTGTTTGTCGTGGTCGGACTCTGCGTCGGAATTGTCTGCGCACTCGGTGCCCGGGGAATCGCAAGGCTCGGGCTGGCAGCGCCGCTGGTGATGGTTGGTGCAGGCATCGTGGTGTCAAGTCTCATGCATGAGGATTTGACAGATCTACTGAACGCCTCTGAAACCGAGCACGTCGTCGAACTGATTCTTGCGCTGCTGTTGTTCGTCGATGCCACAGAAGTCAGGAATGGACTGTTCGGCGGCGAGCGGTCGGTGTCGACTCGCCTGCTCGCTGTGGCCCTTCCGCTCTCCATGCTCGGTGCGGTCATCCTCGGCGCTCTTCTGCTGCCGTTCACCGCGGCAGCCACACTCGTGATTATCGCCTGCGTCGTGGTGCCCACCGACCTTGCACCGGCGTCGAGCCTTCTCCACGACAGACGATTGCCACTACGTGTGCGGAACATCCTCAACGTGGAGAGCGGCTACAATGACGGCGTTGTGGCGCCGATCTTTGTCGTCGCCCTGGCCTTGCTGGGCGATGATCACAGCGGCGGAAATACCGTCACTGCAATAGTTCACGGGTTGCAGTCGTCGCTTGTAGCAGGAGTTGTCGGCATCGCCGTCGGATTCGGAGGCGGTGCTGCGACCCGTGTGCTTACAGACCGCGCCCTCACAACGCCGCGAGGAATCCGGATGGGGGTGGCACTCCTCGCACTCCTCTCCTATTCCGCTGCCGGCGCGCTGTCCGCCAACGGATTCATCGCGGCTTTCGTGTGCGGTATCGCATATCACGCCCGCCGAAACGTGAACGGCGCAGACGACAATAAGTCCGAGCTGGAGCTCGCTGAGGATCTCGCCGGCCTGAGCAGCATGGCGATGTGGTTCCTCTTCGGCGCCACGGTTTCGTACCTCTTCGGCATTGGACTACCCGGATGGTATGTGTTCGTGTTCGTCGCTGCCGCATTGACGGTCATCCGGATCACCCCCATCCGACTCGCCCTCATCGGATCCGACTTGTCAACCCGTGAAAGGCGAGCGATTGCGCTCCTCGGTCCACGCGGCACCGCCTCGATCGTGTTCGGACTACTGGCATGGCGGGGAATATCGGACCTCGAGGACGCATCACTGGTCCTGTACGTCATGGCCGCGACAGTGCTCGGCAGCATTGCTTTCCACGGATTCGCCGTCAACCGAATCGGAACCGGCTACGCGCGAGTGCCGGCATCGTCGTCGGACGAGTGACCGAACAGCTCGGCGAAAGGATTTTCAGGTGTCGGTGCGGGTGACCGAGAGCCGACCTGCGGCGGCGGATCAGTCGCAAGAACATACTCCACCACCCTCGCCCAGGAGCAGCAGCACGGCATCCCCGGCTCTCCTCGACCTCCATCGGATCAGACAGTTCGCCGCCGTGGCGGAACACCTGAGCTTCACCACCGCGGCAAGGGAGCTACACCTGTGCCAACAGACAGTCAGCGGGACTGTCAAGTCCCTCGAACGCGATGTCGGCCTACCGCTCTTCGAGCGGGTCGGTGGCCGTATCCAGCTGACCCCGTCCGGTACGGCCCTTCGTGACGGCGCCCTCTCACTCCTCGACGCGGCTGCCGTGCTCGCCCGTACTGTTCGCGCCGTACACGACTCGGACCCGAGTACGGTCACCGTTGCCTACACTCCCGACATCGTGGTCGACGAGTTGCTCGACCTCGTTCCCCTCCCACATTCCGGTCCCCGCACGGCCTCTGTCGTGCTGCGCCAGATTCCGATCTCGGACCTCGGGGCCGAACTACGCTCGGGACGAGCGGACGTCGCGCTCTCGCGCAATCGAACAAGCACTGGCCCCCTCGAGTGCGTGACGATTGGCACCACTCCCCTGCGCATCGCGGTTTCAGCAACACATCGCCTAGCCAAGGCGGATACCGTGGCACTCCGCGATCTCCGCGACGACACGCTGCTCCTGCCCCACCCACCCAGCCGAGAAACGTACTCCCACTATCTGATGTCCGCGTGTCGGCAATCGGGCTTCGAACCCACCGCCGAGATCTCTCAACTGCAGGATCTCGCGCCGACCCTCTCCATCATCAGCACCGACCACCACTATGCCTTCGTCACCGCTGCGGCAGGGCATCACCACAACAGACGCGTCCGTGTACTCGACCTCACCGCCCGCACCTACGCGCCCGTATACGCCTCCTGGCTCCCACACACCACCGTTACGCGGTCGCAGCGGAAGTAATGTTCGTACAGCAGCGATTACCGAAAAAGAGGGGGCGAGGATCCTGGTCAGGAACGGTCACCCAGGCCGGGATTCGGCGTGTCACCACGGCCCGGATTGCCAACTAGCGCTTTGTCCGTTGCCGGAACGCGAGCGCTGTTGAACGGCGAGTCCATTGCCTGCAGCATCTCCAGAGCATCGACCTGAGCGCGCCTCGTCGACCGGGCCGCGCTTCGCCCGTTCGTCGGGCGGATCTTCGAGCGTAATACCCTACGTCCTCGAACCGTCGGAAGGGAGGTGAGCACCGCCTGGTCGCCTGCATTGAGTGGGCCGGACGGTTCCCGTCCTGCGCGCGCGATCCGGCCGTCGACGTACTTGCGCTCAGTGTGTTGAACGCGCCCGTAGAGTATGGCGAACAACGCCATGTCGTCGAGCCATCGTGTCGGCATTCCCACCTGCAGCTGGCCGTTTCGTCGGGAGCCGGTAGATCCCAGACGAAATGCATGAACCACGCTGCGCCGAGCAGAGCGGCCGCGAACGCGCGGCTCCTCCCCCGGCTCAGGTTGTGCTCCCCATCGCATCGGTCTCAGGAGGATCGGCAGACCCACCGCACTGTTACCGGGGAATGCCCAATGACGCGGCACCACCGTCCCAAATCGGATCCCCATCTGCGACAGTATTTCCTGCACCTGCGATCCGGGCTCCGCCTCGTCCGCGGCGAGAGAACGTAGATGAAATCCTCGACGACATCGAATCCGAGCCCGACGAACGAACGATGACGAAGGCATGTGCGGGACGCAGCGACGGAACAGCGCGTACACGCAGACCAGTTCTGCGCCTTACTCGGCGAGTGGGGCGGAAAGGGCCGCACTCCAGCGCTCCGCTGCATCACTCGGCAGAATCGCTGACCAGTTGGTGTCCAGGAGCTGGTCACCAACCACGCCCAGAACGACCGCCACGGTGCCGCCCGACACGACTGCGGGCGCGAGCAGTCGACGACGAGAACGCGTACTGCGGAACAGATCCAGTCGAACCAACATCAGCACTCCGACCACCACGAACACGACCCACACAGGCAATGTGACGGGTACCGCGCCGAACGACGCGATCAACTGCTCACCGTTCATCACACACAGGACCATCGTCGCAATCGCGATCGCCGCGATCCATGTTCGACGCCAGGGGAGCGATGGATCTGCGGGCAGACTCTTCATTCGAATCTCCTTGCCATGCACTGGGACACGCGGAGTCAGTGCCCGTTCGAGCACAGCGTCGGAAGTCCGTCTAGGGCGGCCGCGCCGGTGTGGGCGGTTCGGTCGCATCGACGGGTTGGGGAGCCGAGTCCGGTGCCGATGTACAACTGAGGGTCGCCGCGGGCGCCTTCGCCGATACCGCTTCACCGCGGAGACCGACATGGAGTCCGCTGTTGAAGGTATGCGGAATCATGTTGTCCGGATGCGGTTCACACTTCCAACCCTCGACGCCGACAGGATCACTGTTGCAACGCGCCGACGTAGTCGCCGGCGGCAGCGACGGCCTCAGCGACACAGACCACTCCCGCGGCCATCGGGGTGGCCGCGGGAGTGGTCCGCATGGCAACGTGCGTGGCTCTTCCCTTGTCGATACGTACGACTTGCTTGGCCTGCGTGTCTTCAGGTCTCGAAGATGTCGTCGAGGGTGACCATCGCGAGCTGGCGATCGCGGATGATGTCGAGGAGTTCTCCGTACACGTGTGTCACGGGTGGGTGGTTGGCGTGGCCGATCACGATGGTCTGTGGATTGAAGTACTTGTGTGCGCATTCGAGAAGGTACTGCTCGGTGATCAGACCCGAGTCCGACAACGATCCGTACCAGAGGGTGGGTACGGCGTAACCATGGTCGGCGGCGACAGAGTCGACGGTGGCGTTGTGATAACCGAACGGTGGCCGATAGTAGGGGGTGCCGTCGACTCCGAAGGTGTTGTGCAGAAACGACTTGGTCCGTTCGAGTTGCGACGCGACGGCAGCGGCGGTCAGCGAGGTGAGGTCTGCATGGTCCCAAGTGTGGTTGGCCAGCTGGATCTGGCCGGACTCGACCAACGGCCGCAGCTCATCCTTGTGGTCTGTCCAGGAGTCGAACACACCCGTGACGAAGAAGGTGAAGCGGGCGCCGCTGTCGCGCGCGAACTGCACGTAGGCGCCGACGACTTCTGAGCTGGCGCCGTCGTCGACGGTGAGCGCAATGTTGTTGCCGGCACCCGGGATTCTGGTGAGCGGCCCTGCAGGGGTAGGAAGGCGGGCAGATCTCGGCGGGGGACCGAGCAGGGGCGCAGGCTCTGCTGCGGCCAGACGGGAATCGGCAGGGGCCGCGCCGATTCCCGTCTGTGACACCGGCACCGGTTGGTCCTGAGCGGAAGATGCAGGTGTGCAGCCGGTCAGGACCGCTGTTCCCGCGGCAATCATTGTCAGAAAGGAGCGCCTATCCACAGATAGAGACCATAAGGACCATCGTCCAGGTACTGACTTGCGACGCGCGCACAGGTGCTATTCACCAGCGATTCCGTTGAGACTACAAGAACTACTTGTCATCGCCGGTTGACTCCAGGAACCACCCGCCGCCGAGGCGTCGTGCGTTCGACGGTGTCGCCGAGCGCGGCTCGACCGCACGCGGTATCAGGAATAGTGCGTGCCGGGCCGTTGCTGGTCACGCCGAATCGGATCGCCCGTCCGAGCAGGGGCCCACGGAGGCCGGGGACCTCGCCGAGCAGGTCACCGCGGTTCGACAACGCCGCCTCGATCGTGCGGGCCCGTTCACGTTCGTCTCAGCCGATGTGTTGCCGATGAAGTCCGAGAGAACAAGCAGGTCGTGAACGCGGTCCGATGGTCGCCACCGGGGTCAACGCCGACGGGCACCGTGAGGTTCCGGGCCTGCGTTGGCCACTGTTGCGCCCCGGGTTCGGCAGAGGCTCTCGATGTCCCGTCCGGTTGTTCCGGCCGGGATGTGTGGATGGCAGTGGGAGTGTTCGGCTTCGACGGGCGGGATCATCCCGATCTCGCCGTGCAGACGGCGAAGATCGAACCGGTCGATGTACCCGGCCGCCGCGATCCCGAGATCATCGATCGACTTCCACGGACCCTTGGTGCGGTCCAGTTCGGTCTTGAACAGCGAGTCGAACGTCTCGGCGAGGGCATTGTCGTACGGATCTCCCGGCTGCCGACCGAAGCGACCGCGCCGGCATCGGCGAGACGGTCATGACGGCGACGGTTGCCGGAGCGAGTGCCGACCGTCCGGGAAAGAAGCGAGCCGACACGAATACACGCCCGTGCATCCAGCCTTCTTCGAAGTTGACGTACGCATAGGACCCGGCGGCTGCCATCGCTGTTGCCGGAGCAATCGCAATGCAATGTCGCCTCGTTACAGATTCAATTACTCTGTGCGGAAGGTCACGATTATGCGCGGACAACGCTCACTTTCCAATACACATCCCGTCCGAAAACGTTGCTTTCACCCTCATTTCCACCCTCCGGGAGGCCGTTCTCAGCTGGGTCGCCGAAAATTGTGCGCGATACTTGTCGCATCGGGTCGGACACGGCCCATCGGACGCGTCCGGTGCAACAGGTCGATGAGGGACACCGAACCTCACACCCAGGTGTAGGCGTCCAGCGGTGTGCAATCGACGAGTCGTAGCGCTGTATCTGCAGCCGCCCGGACAGAAGCCGAATGAACGGATTCGAGAAGGAGGAGACCACCGTGTCATGTCGACTCGGATGCGACATCGTGTCTATCGAGGATGTGCGGGAGAGCATCACGCGGTTCGGTGAGCGCTACCTCGCCCGCGTGTTCACTCCGCACGAACGGTCAGTGTGCTCCGGGGACAACAATACTCAGCGGTTGGCTGCGCGCTTCGCCGGCAAGGAAGCAGTATTCAAGGTATTGCGTTCTCACGACGAAGCAGCGTCCTGGACGTGCATCGAGATTCGCCGTGCGGACTGGGGTGGGTGCGAGGTTCACCTGACAGGTGCTGCTGCGACTCTCGACCAGGCTGGTGGACTGAAAGACATCCAGGTCAGCCTTCCCCATGAACACGAGTATGCGATGGCGGTGGCGGTGTCGGCGGATTCGCCCGCCGGAACGAGCGAAGATGCGAGATGATATCAATGGACGACATACTTCGAGATGTCCGCAATGTACTTGCGCAGCAAGGTCGTTTGTCGGTCGATGCCATGACCCTCGACACCGGAGTCGACCTCTACACGGTCGGTCTGACGTCTCACGCGAGCGTCAATGTGATGCTTGCACTCGAAGAAGTCTTCGGCGTGGAGTTTCCGGATGAACTGCTGCGGCGCAGTACTTTCGAGTCGATAGCGTCGATCGGCGCCACCCTCGCCCGGATCGGTGCCGCATGATCGTCGAGAGCACCACGAGCCGTTTTCACCCGACCGCTGACGACAGTGCGTGGACGCCGGTCGATCACGCCAGGCGGATCGGCACGGACGTAGCCGCCGTCTGGGCAGACGACGTCGATCGCCGAGCGCGGTTCCCTCACGAAGCCGTCGATGCCATGCGCTACAGCGGCCTGCTCACCTGCGCGATACCGACCGCACGAGGCGGGCAGGGTCTCGCACTCGCCCAGTTGTGTGCAATAGCACGTGAACTCGGACGTCACTGCGCTTCGACAGCTCTGGTGTTCGCCATGCACCACAGCCAACTGCAGACCTTGGTACGGCATGCCGACACTCCGGCCCTGAGTGATTTCCTCGACGAGGTCGCTTCCAAGGCCTACCTTCTGGCGTCGGCAACCACAGAGGTCGGCACCGGGGGCGATACCGGGCGCAGCGGGTGTGCGCTTCAACCCGACGGTGCCCGGGTGCGCCTGACCAAGCAGGCTCCGGTGATCTCATATGGTGAATACGCCGACGCCGTGCTGGCCACCGCCCGCCGCACGGCGGACAGCACCCCCGACGATCAGGTTCTGGTGATCGCACGAAGAGGAGATTTTTCCCTCACGAAGACCGGTGCATGGGACACGATGGGTCTACGCGGAACGTGCAGTTCCGGGTTCGTTCTCACCCTCGAGACCGACGCGACCCTGGTATGGAAGACACCGTATTCACATATCAGCGCCGCAACCATGACACCCGCTGCGCACGCCCTGTGGGCGGCGGCGTGGCTCGGCATCGCCGATGCCGCGGCGGCCAAAGCCGGTGCCTGGCTGCGCTCGGCGGCCCGTAAACATGTCGGAACGTTACCTCTCGGAGCGTCACGCATGGCAAGCATTGCTGTGCTCCACCAACAATTCGCGGATTCTGTGAGAGCGTCGGCCGAACGGTTCGACACCGGTGACGCGGAGTCGGCGGCTCCGCCCCGAGCCGCATTGGCCACGAACACGCTGAAGATCACCGCATCTACCATGGTCGTCGACATCGTCGGACAAGCGCTGCTCGTGTGCGGCATCGCAGGTTACCGCGAGGACAGCGAGTACGCACTCGGCCGGCATCTGCGAGACGCCTACGGAGCCGCGGTAATGATCAACAACGACCGCATCCTGGCTGCATCCGCCCACCTGGCTCTCACCTATCGAGGAACGCTGTGACCACAACGGTTGTAGATCCCACATCCGTCGAGCCCACGCCACTCGAACTGGCACATAAGCAGTTTCGGCAAGAGCTCCTCGACGCCGGGTTGCTTTTCGACACCGGTGTGGCCGGTGTGTACGGCCGGGCGGCGGGATTCGAAGCGATCGTCGACGGACTCGACGGCCTGTTGACCTCGATGCGTCCCACCAATGCCCGGGTGCTGCGGTTCCCGCCGGTGTTCGCACGGCAGACGTTTGAAGCGACCGAATACATCTCCTCGTTCCCACATCTAGCCGGCACCGTGCAAACGTTCACCGGTGATACAGCCGACCACCGGGAGCTGCTGGCCGCCCGGGCCGAAGGGCGGGACTGGGATGGGTGGTTCGATCCGGCGCAGACCGTCTTGGTTCCGGCAGCGTGCCATCCGGTATATCCGCTTTATGCCGGCACCGTGAACAACCCGGGCGCGGTCGTCGATGTGCACGGGTACTGCTTCCGCCACGAGCCTTCCGTGGACCCGGCGCGCATGCAGTCGTTCCGGATGCGTGAATTCGTGAGGATCGGTGATCCCGACGTCACCGAACAGCATCGGGACGAATGGATCGCCCGCGCCCAGGGGGCGCTGACCGATCTGCGGTTGCCGTTCGAGACCGCGGGGGCGAACGATCCGTTCTTCGGCCGGGTGGGCCGGCTGCTGGCGGTCAACCAACGTGACGACGGCCTGAAGGTCGAGTTGGTGGTGCGCTTGTACGGCGATCTGGACGACGGTACCGCCGTCGTCTCTGGCAATTGCCACCGAGAGCACTTCGGTGAAGCGTTCGCCATCACCACGGCGGACGGCGCAGTCGCGCACAGCGCCTGCGTCGGCTTCGGCCTCGAGCGCCTTGCCCTGGGTTTGCTGCGGACCCACGGGCTCGATTTCGCACGCTGGCCCGAAGCGGTTCGGAAGCGGTTGTCGCTGTGAACGCTGCGCCGCCTGTGATCGCCCTCCGGCCCGACCAACACCGACCGCATCTCATCCACACCGGTGAGCGCATCTGGCCGGGGACGAATTGTTACATCGACGCCTGGGCCGAAATGCTACGGCGACAACCGCACGCCCCCAGCGGCCGCATCCGCTGTCTCAGTAGTGATGTCACCGTGCTCATCACGCCGAACGACCTGCCTCGAGACGAAGGACCATCCGTATGACACCGCAACTGCCCGCCATCGTGGACGCCGTGATTCCTGCGTCGCAAGTCGTACCCACCGACCCGGACGTCCTCCGGTCCGACATCGGTACCACCGAGGGTGCAAGTTCCCGCCCCACCGTTAGCCTGGTGATCCCGGCAATGAACGAGGCGAAGAACCTCCCGCACGTGGCGGAACAGATCCCGGACGGGATCGATGAAATCATTTACGTGGACGGGCATTCGGTGGACAACTCGATCGAGGTCGCCCGCTTGCTGTGGCCCGAGGCCAAGATCCTGACCCAGACCCGTCGTGGAAAAGGCAACGCGTTGGCGTGCGGATTTCGTGAAGCGACCTGCGCCATCATCGTGATGATCGATGCCGACGGGTCGACCGATCCCACCGAAATACCTGCGTTCGTCGACGCATTGGTTGAGGGCGCGGACTACGCGAAGGGCTCACGGTTCGTCGCCGACGGCGGAAGCTCGGACATCACCGTGCTCCGCAAGGCCGGCAACAAGGTTCTCAACACCCTGGTCAACTGGACCTTCAGATCCTCCTTCAGCGATCTGTGCTACGGCTACAACGCATTCTGGCGTCATCATGTGCCGGTGATGGGTCTTCCGGACGTCGACGCACCCGCAGCCCAGTGGGGCGACGGGTTCGAGATCGAAACACTGATCAACGTGCGCGTCGCAAAGGCAGGGCTGACCATCGCGGAAGTGCCGAGCTTCGAACACGATCGCATTCACGGCCGGAGCAACCTGAATGCTGTCCGGGACGGACTACGGGTGCTACGGACGATCGGCAAGGAAGCGCGCGCCGGACGTTCTTCCACACCGACTGCGACATCTCCGGCGGTGTCCCGATGACCTCGGTCGAGAGCACCGGGTACCGGCCCGTCCGGGTACCGATCACGTACTCGGTGGTGATCTGCGCCTATACGATGAAACGCTGGCCTTCATTGTGCCGGGCTGTCGAGTCGATCCGTCACCAAGATGCGCCGGTGCACGAGATTCTCGTCGTCATCGATCACTGCGAGGAACTCGAACGCACCGCCGCCCGACATTTCGAGTCCGATCCGAGGGTGCGGGTCCTGACCAATCGGTACGAGCGGGGTCTCTCCGGCGCCCGCAACACCGGGATCGAGGCCGCCGGTGGTTCCGTAGTCGCCTTTCTCGACGACGACGCCTGCGCCGACCCGAGCTGGTACCGCGTGTCGGCCGCGCACTTCGCCGATCCGAACGTGCTCGGAGTCGGCGGCCATGCTCGGCCGTCGTGGCCGCACACACGGCCTTCGTGGTTTCCTGCCGAGTTCGATTGGGTGGTCGGGTGCAGTTATGTCGGTCAGCCGGATACGGTTGCGCCGGTACGCAACTTCCTCGGCTGCTCAATGGCGTTCCGGCGCGAGGCGCTTGAAGCCTCGGATGGATTCGCACTCGGCATCGGCCGGGTTGGGACACTGCCGACCGGATGCGAGGAAACCGAACTGTGCATCCGGATCGCCCAGCACCGCAGCGACGCCGTGTTGCTGCTCGACCCCGGCATGCGGGTGACACACGCTGTCTCCCCGGAGCGAACCACGTTCCGCTACTTCCTGTCCCGCTGCTACCACGAAGGCACGTCGAAGGCCGTCATCAGCGGCACGGTCGGCCCTCGCGATGCGCTGAGCAGTGAACGTTCCTACACTCTGCACACGCTGCCCCGCGCGGTGCTGCGCGGTCTGTTGTCGCCGCGAGACGGCGGTGTGACGCGAGCCGCAGCCGTGTGCGCGGGCCTCGCTGTCACCGCCGTCGGGTACGTCCGTGGCTGCCTCACCCTGGCCAAGGTCACGAAATGAACCCTGCCGAAACCGAAATCACGCTGTCCCCGGTACTTCCCGGCGCTGTCGCGCCAACATGGCCGGAGGCCCGCTGGGTCGGCGAGCTCGACTACCACCGGCCCCCAGAGACCCGCTACTGCCTCGAAGGCTCGGAGGGCTACTCGTGGGCGCGGCTGCTCGTGCGTGACGGTCGTCGACTCCTCGGCTTCGCCGAGGTCCCCATCACCGACGGCGTGCTCGATCCCATCGTCCTCCACCGTGCGCTGGCCGATCTCTCCGCAGAGCCGTTGTCCTCCGCACCGTCCCCTCGAACGGGCGACGAACCGGGCCTGAGATCCGTCACGGTGGTCGTGTGCACTCGCGATCGTGCAGAGATGCTCGAGGTCGCCCTGCGGTCGATCCTTACGGGCAGCCACCCTCGGTTCGACGTCGTGGTGGTGGACAACGCTCCGAGTACGGACGCCACCCTGCAATGCGTCACCGATCTCGCTGATTCGCGGGTGCGTGTGGTGACCGAACCGGCACCGGGTCTGTCGCGCGCCCGCAACCGCGGCCTGATGTCCACCGACAGCGATATCGTCGCCTTCACCGACGACGACGTGGTCGTCGACCCGAACTGGCTCACCGAACTGGTGGCAGGATTCGACGCCGCCGACGATGTCGCATGCGTATGCGGCATCGTGCCCAGCGGTGAGTTGCGCACCCCCGCACAGATGTATTTCGACCAGCGCGTTGGCTGGGCTCGCTCGTGCCGAGACCGCACCTATTCGATGGACAGCCCGCCAGAGGACGTCCCGCTGTTTCCTTTTCAGGTGGGAATCTTCGGTACGGGCGCCAACTTCGCGGTCGACCGTAGGACGATCACCCGACTCGGCGGCTTCGACGAGGGCCTCGGCGCGGGCTCACCCACCGCAGGCGGCGAGGACCTCGACATGTTCTTCCGTGTCCTGGATGCCGGGCATCGGCTGCGCTACCAACCCAGCGCCGTCGTCTGGCATCGGCATCGCGACGAGAACTCCGCCCTTGCAGCGCAGTCGCGGGGGTATGGCCTCGGGCTCGGCGCGTGGCTGACGAAGATCGCGCTCGACCGGCGCACGGCCAGGCGGGCGGTGCACACGACGATCGTCAACGCTCGAACCTTCCTCGCCCTGTCTCGCCGCATGTCGCGCGATGCTCGACCGAAGGCCGAACTGTCCCCGCTGCTGCCTCCCGGGGTCGGGACCATCGAACTGTTGTCGATTCTCCGTGGGCCCGCAGCGTACGCGCGTGCTCGGCGGCAAGGTCGTTCGGCCACGCCGTTGCAGAGTCTCCGGTGAACGATCTCGGCCACCGACTCACCGCGGCCTTCGACAGTCCGTCCGTCCGCCATGCAACCTGGCTCGGGCCCGAGCGGACCCCCCTGAGCGCGGTGATCGACACCCCGGCCGGTGGGCTCTGCCGCGGCGCGGTGGTGGTGTGCCCACCGATCGGCAAGGAACACGTCGACGCGTATCGCGCGCTGGTGGCGCTCGCGCAGAAGTTCGCCACCAAGGGTTTGCTCGTGGTGCGCTTCGACTACCGCGGCACGGGCGACTCCGCTGGAGAGCAGGACGATCCCGCTGCCGTGACCGGCTGGCTCGACAGCATCGTCGCCGCCGTCGAATACGTACGCGCCGCCGGCATCGAGGAGATCACCCTGCTCGGGCTGCGGGTGGGCGCGCTCCTCGCTGCCCGAGCGGCCGCGGCCTGCGGACCGGTGCACTCGATGGTGCTGTGGGATCCGGTGGTGCACGGACGCGGATATCTGCGCAGATCGGGCTCCTTGTACCGGCTCGCCGTGAGCGAGGAGACAGGAGACGGCCGCGTCAGCATCGTCGGTGCAGTGCTGCACCCGGACGCCGCGCACGCCCTTTCGGACCTCGACATGCGACGGATACGGCGGACGCAGCCATTCCCGGTGCTCATGGGCGTTCGTGACACCGAGATCGGCCGTGCGGATGTCCAGCACGTCATCGGCGAGTGGGACGCCGAGCATGTCGTGGTGCACGAGTACGACCTCTTCCTCGAGCCGACGGATTTCGCGGTCCGCATTCCGTTCGCCGATCTCGACACCATCGCTACCTGGGTGTCTGCACATCACGGTCGGCGATGGTGCGTCCCCGCTCTGCAGCTTCGCGACTCAGCGGTCGTCGGACATGCCGACGACGGCACCGCTGTCGTCGAAACGTTCTGCCGGATCGGACCACACCGGTTGTTCGCAATCCGAACCCAGTCGGCAATCGACACGCATTCCTCGACCTTCACACCGCGCCCAACCCTGGTGCTGCACGCAACGGCCGCCGAGCACCGCATCGGCCCGGTCCGGTTGTGGGTCGACACCGCACGCACACTGGCCCGGTACGGGGTCGACTCGGTCCGATTCGACCGTCGAGGCGCGGGAGACACCGGCATCGTCCCCGACGGGGAACACACCACCCTCTATACCGACGAATCGAAGGAGGACGCGCTCGCGGTCGCGGAGGTGGCTGCGCACACCGGGCCGGCCGTGCACGTGGGCATGTGCTCGGGCGGATGGCACGCGGCCTACGCTGCACTGCACCACGAGACGCGCAGCGTCGTGATGATCAATATGCTCGACTGGGCATTGGTACGCCGCGTGGCGGTCCGGCAGGCAACGCTGGCTGCATCGACGGACCACTCCACGGTGACCGCCATGGTGTGGCGAGTGCTGCACCGCCACGCGGACACCGTGAAAGCCGCTCTGCGTGTTGCGGTGCCGTACCCCGGCTGGATGTGGCTGGCGCGTCGAGGTCTGCTGCAGGTGCCGGAGGTTCTCCTGTCGGCACTGCACCGGCGCGGGGTGGATACCACCGTGCTGCTGTCTCCCGACGACTACGCAGCCTTCGTCGACAACCACGGCACTGAGTCGGTGGATCGATTGCGGCGCCGTGGTTGGACCGGGGAAATCCGCACCTACCCCGCGGGTGACCATTCGCTCTACAGCACCGGCCTGCGTGAACAGGTCGGCCAGGATCTGATCGCCCGAATAGTGCAGACCGTCGGCATCCGAGCCGAGGTGCAGGCCGAGTCACGATGACGTCGACGCACCGCCCGCAGAGCAAGCCCCGGCATCGGGCCGGCACCGGTGGCCGACACCGCGCCGCACCTGCTCTTCCGACACCCGGGCGTAACCTCCGACTGAACTCGCTGGCATTGATGGCGTCGAGCGCGATCACCGGCCTGCTGGGACTGGTCTTCTGGGCGGCGACAGCGCGTCTGTTCCCCGCCGACCAGGTCGGCATCGCATCGGCATTGATCTCGAGCGCCATCATGCTCTCCACCCTGTCGAATCTGAGTCTGGGGGCGATGTACGAACGGTTTCTGCCAGTCTGCGGAAACCGGGCGGGCAGACTGCTGGCCCAGGGGTTCGCCCTCGTGACCGCGTTCGCGCTGCTACTGGCCGTCGGTCTGATCGTTCTCGGTCCACGAGACACGCTGTTCGAGAGCGACACGTTGATGCTCGCCTACCCGGCGCTGGTCGTAACGCTGGCGGTGTTCGCCCTGCAGGACCAGACCGTGTCCGGGCTCGGGGTGGCGCGCTGGGCCGCGTGGAAGAACACCGCCCATGCCGCAGCGAAACTGGCGGCAGTGATCGCGTTGGCTTGGACCGGATCGGCACTGGCCATCCTGGCATCCTGGGGTGCGACCGCTGCGGTCGCGGCGTTGACAGTGCTCCTCGCCATGCGCGCAAAGGTCGTCGCCGATCCGCGATACGCGCGGGACCCGGCACTGCCGCCGCGTCGAGAGTTGAAGGCCTATTTCTTTTCGTCGTACGGGATTTCGGCACTAGGATCGTTGGCACCGCTGGTGGTGCCGCTCGTCGTGGTGTCCCGGATCGGCGCGGAAGCCAACGCGTACTTCGCCGTGGCATGGTCTCTCGTCAGCGGGCTGTTCATCATGGTCCACCTGATGGTCGGCCCGTTCGTCGCGGAAGCAGCCGCTCATCCGGACAAGGTCGTCGCGCTCTCCGGACGGTTCGTCCGGACCGTTACCGCCCTTGCCGTAGTCGGGGGGGTGGGCATGGCCGCCGCCGGCCCCCTGGCCCTTGGACTCGTCGGAGATTCCTACCGCGAGAACGGAAGTCCGATTCTGTATCTGGCCTCCGCGTTCGTTCCCCTGTCGGTGGTCGGAGCCGTCTACTCCGGCCTGGCCCGTGTGTATCGGCGGATGACGTTGGCCGTAACAACCCAGTGCATCTCCACGGTCGTCATCATCGTCGGCAGCATTGTCCTCACCGACGCGATCGGCGTGGCGGGCGTGGGTTGGGCGTATCTGGTGGCCGAACTCGGCACCGCCGTCATCCTGATCGGACCGTTGATCTCCTGGCTCAGCCGTCTGCGCAATCGAGCCCGGTGGGAACAATGGCTGGCCGCCAAGTACCCACAGCAACAGCCCCGATGGAAGGTGAAGCATGTTCAGGCATGAAATCAGCGCACGCGACCGAATGCGCAGCGACGGCAGGATAATCACTGTGCTCGGGCCCGCGCGCCTTCCGTCGGCCGAACACATCACTGCTACCGCAGCCCGTTTGATCCACGCAAGCGCCGGCCGCACGCCACTCGGCTTCGTTCCCGACCCGGCGAACTCGCGCTGGCGCTACGACCCGGTGCGCTTCGCACCCGTCGTCGAGGTTGTCGAGCCGTGCACCTACGAGACAGTGCCGCAGAAACTGGTGGAGTTGGCCCGAACCATCGACTCGGCAATACCGTTGCGCATCGTCCTTGCGGGCGAATACCTCTTCGTCGATCTGTGTCATGGACTCGGAGACGGCCGTCTGGCGCTACTGCTGCACAGTCACCTGGCACGCCCGGCCACAGACACGAGCCCTCCCGCATGGGCGTCGAGCCGATCACTGCGGGCCCCGGCCTCTCGCGCTGCATTCCGTGCGGCAGTGACATGTCCTTCCCGGCTCGGTGCCTTGTGGCGCGTGGTCACCTCTCGGCTGGCGAGCGCCACGCCACCTCACCGCCCCGACCCCGTCGAGAGGCCGTGGCATCGCTCTCCCGCGGTCGTCACCGCCTCGGCAGGACCGGAACTGTTGGATACACTGCGTCGCCGACGCGACCGTGACGCGCCGCATGCGTCCAGTTCGGCGATCCTGTTCGCGGCCGTCGAACGCGCCGCCCGCGCTCACGGACTGTCGCTTGCCTCGAGCATCGACGTACTGGTCGATTGTCGCCGCTACCTTCCTATCAACGCGGTCGTACTGTCGAACTTCGTTTCGGCCATGGGAGTGAGAACCGCAGACAACGGTGACATCAATCACTTGGGTCGGGCCATGGCAGACGCCCTCGCCGTGGGTCAGCCGCTGGTTGCATTGGCACTCAGCACCGCCAAGTACCGCCGGGCAGTTGCCCGAGGCCGGGTACCTGCGGTGGCCCACAGCGTGCCCTCCCGTCCATGTGCACACATGGTCTTCTCCGATCTTGGTCAGGTCGAATCGGTGCTGGATCTGGATTGGACGGCCACGCCGGATCGGCGCTTCGCCAACGCCCTCAGCGAACCGGCCCACCCGGAATCCATCGTCGTCACGATCGTGCGCCGAGGACGACATCTCGACGTGACCGCCTCGTTCCACGACAACGTCTTCGCACCGGGGACGGTGCAGGCGGTCCTCGACGAAGCCCTCGCGGTGCCCTCGACGCTCTGGAACGACAAGCCGGTGGACACCGAGGAAAGGATCTGAGCATGACGACATCCGTCGCGCTCCGACGTCGCGCCCCGCGAATCTGGATGTTCGCCGCACTGCAGTTCTTGGTCGTCGAGTTTCTCGTCGCAGGATCGTGGCGGGGGCACTACAGCTACTCGTATCACTTCATCAGCGATCTCGGAGTGCCGTTCTGCGGGCCGCAGGGCGAAAGACCGTGCAGCAGCATGGCCGCATTGCTCAACGGGTCGCTACTGGTGGTGTCAGCGGCGTACGTCTCGATCGCGATCCTGTGGCGTGCCAGGTTGCGTCCGTATCCGTTGGCCGCGACCTTCGCGGTGGCCGCCGGTATCGGTGTTGCAATCGTGGGATCGGTGCCGTCGAACACGATCTGGGCGGTGCATTCGCTGGGCGCCACGCTGTTCTTCGTGTTCGGATCGCTGTTCACGCTGCTGTGCGGCACCGCAGGCGTCCGCGTCGGGATGCGTGGGCCGGGCGTCGCGGCTCAGGTGATCGCCGTCGTGGGTTTGACCGGATTCTTCTGTTTCACCTACAGCTGGGATCTCGGTCTGGGGACCGGAGGTATCGAACGGGTGGTTGCGTACAGTGCGCTTCTCGGTTTTGTGCTCGGGGTGTATCTGCTGGACCGCCTTCCCTCCGCCCCGGCTGCCGAGAACCTCGGGGGCACGGAGACGGTTGCGGGGAGCAGTTAGCGTGCGTGCAGCCAGCTATCGCCGTCTCGGCGCCGCGCTCACCGGGTGCCTCACACCGACCGCAGTTCTGGGGGTTTCGGTTGTGAGCCGAGGACACTCACCACCCGAGTCGGTGCTGCTGTTCGACGACTTCGACGGGCGGGTAGACAGTGCCCCGAACACTGCCGCCTGGCGGTACGCGCACGGAGATGGCGGGTGGGGTAACGACGAGGCACGGGTATACCCCGCCCAGCCGGCCAACGTCCGACTCGACGGACACGGTCATTCGGTCGTCGAGGAGCACTCGACCCCAACAGTGCACACCTTCCGCAGACCCGACCTTGCCTCGGACGCTATGTGGGTGTTCGACAAACCACCCTTCTTGCTGCTCAACGTCGCCGTGGGCGGGCGATGGCCGGGGCCGGCAGGACCGGACACCGCATTTCCCGTCACCATGGTGACCGATTGGATCGAAGTCACCGATGCATAGACTCGAACCGGATACCCGTCCGATCCACCTCACTCCGGTCGGTGCCGGCTACGACCTTGTAGCTACCGGCGCCGTGTTCTGCGGTGTGCTGGCGTTGGTTCCCCTTCCCGCGGGAGTCCGTGCCGTCGCGCTGGCCGCGTTCGTTCTGCTCGGTCCCGGCGGGGCGCTGATGGCGTGGTTGCGGTTGCCGCGTGCTGCCGCGATCGCGGTCACCCCCGTGGTGGGATTGGGTGCGGTGACCGCGACGACAGCCGTACTCGCCTGGACGCACCGATGGCCCCCGATTCCGCTGCTGGTGCTGCTCATCGCGACCGTGCTGGCCTCCACGTGGCGTCACCAGTATGTTGCCGGAGTCGACCTCATCGCCTTTGTCGGGATGAGCGTTGCGCGGACGCGGCCGGCGATCATCGCGGCGACGAGTTCGGTTCGGACGAACGGACCGCTCTGGTTCACGGTCACAATGCTGGTGCTGTGGGTGTGCGCGCTTCCGATGATCGACAGTGACGGATACTCCGGCTTCGGGCTGTTGTTCCTCGGTTCCGGGCCGGTGCTGGCGATCAGCCTTGCCGGTATTGCCTTCGCTTTCGTGGTCGCGCTGACGGAGCACCGGTTGGGGACCACCGCGGTCACGGTGGTTGCTGTCATCGTCGTGAGCCGCGTAACCCCCACACTTGTCACTGATGTGCCGATTTACGGGTGGACCTACAAACATGTCGGGGTCGTCGACTACATCCAGCAATACCAGCAGCTCCCGCCCGAGAACGTCGACATCTACGGCCAATGGCCTGCGTTCTTCACGGCTTTCGCCTGGTTCGGGGATCTGACCCACATTTCCACCCTGACGGTGGCGCACTGGTTCGCCCCGGTAATGCATCTGATGATCGCCGTGCTTGTGGCCGCCATCTGTCTACTGGTGGGTTTCGACCGAATGGCCGCGGTGACTGCCGCGATGATCGCCGAACTGGTCAACTGGGTAGGTCAGGACTATTTCGCTCCGCAGTCGCTCGCCCTGGTGCTGGCACTGGGAGTGGTGGCGCTGCTGGTGATCGCGCCCGCGTTCCCGAGCGCCGCCATCGTATCGATCGCGGTGTTCGTTGCCCTTGTGCCCATGCATCAGCTCACCCCGTACTGGGTGTTTGGCGTGGTCACGCTGTTGGCACTGCTCAAGAAGGCACCGTGGTGGATTCCGGTTCCGTATCTCATGGTGTTGCTCGTGTATCTGATTCCGCGGTTGTCTGCGGTTGCCCCGTACGGGTTGCTCTCCGGCTTCAATCCCGTCGAGAACGCCACCAGCAACGTCACCGTCGTCGGCACAGTCGGTAAGATATTCACCTCGACGGTCTGCAGATCGCTGTCGGCAGCGGTCATTCTCGCCGCCGCAGTCTGCGCGGTACTTCTGTGGCGTTGTCGCCAACCGATGAGAATTCCCACCGTCATGGCCTTCAGCTCGTTTGCCTTGTTGGCCGGCCAGAGTTACGGCGGGGAAGCCATCTTCCGCGTGTATCTCTACGCCGTACCGGGAGCGGCGATCCTCATCGCCCCGATGCTGGTCCGGCTGATCACCTATCGTGGATCCGCTCGGTTCGGGCAGCACACCGGCCGCATCACTGCGACCATCGCGGTCGTCACTGCCGCAGTCGCCGGTGCACAGGGCTATTTCGGTCTGTGGTCGCTGATCGTCGGGTTTCCCTCGCAGGTCACCCTCGCCGAACGTCTGCTCGCCCAAGCGCCGGCAGACTCGGTGATCATGTCGTTGTATCCGGCCGGGCTGCCCACCCGAGTCAGCGCCGACTACGTCAAGTTCGCCGAAGTCGAAAAGAACTTCGACCAGCCCATGCTCAGCTACGCGAACGAGTTCATGGAGAACTTCCCCCACACCGGCCAACTCGATGCACTCTCGCACGGTGCTGCGGCCCGAGACAGTGAATCGTTCATCATCCTCAGCGAGCAGGGCGCACGCGCCATCCACTACTACGGATACCTGCCGCCCGGCGCAGTCGACCGATTCGACGAACAACTGCAGGCGAGCGATGTGTGGACCGAATGGTTCTCCGACGAGCACACCGTCGTATTCCGGTATATCGGTCCGCGACACGAATAGGTCGCTTCGATGTACAGCAGGCGCAACAGGCAACAATCGGGTCGTGATCCGAATCGAACGTTGGCGTCTTCTGCTCGCTGTCTCTTGTGCTGCGTCGTTGATGGTGATGATCGCTCAGCCGGCGAACACTCAGCCCACTTTCCCGGGATACACGTTCGTCGGCAGCGACGAATTCGACGGCCCCGCCTGGTCTGCACCCAACCCCACATTCTGGGATTACGAGGTCGGGGGTGGTGGTTGGGGCAACAACGAACAGCAGGTTTACACAAGCAACCGCGAAAACTCAAGGCTCGACGGTGACGGGCGACTCCTGATCGAAGCTCGGCGCACATGGTCAGGGTTCACGTCCGCGCGCCTGGTTACCCGCGACAGATTCGAATTCACCTACGGCGTTGTCGAAGCTCGAATAAAGGTTCCCGCAGGCAAGGGGCTACATCCCGCATTCTGGACCCTCGGCAGCAACATCCACGAAGTCGGCTGGCCCGCCTGCGGAGAAATCGACATCCTCGAAGTCATCGGCGACGGGTCACGCTACCACGCCGGAGTGCACGGCCCCACCGGCGACTCCGAACGATGGGAACGGTCGGTCGATGGCACCATCGGCGCAAACCTGTCGGCCAGCTTCCACGACTACGCCCTGATCAAAGCGCCGGGGAGCATTTCCGTGGCAATCGACCGGCAGATCATCGGCACTGTCACCGCCGCCGATCTCACCCCGGCAGAACAGTGGGTGTTCGACGCACCCGCATACCTGTTGCTCAACGTGGCCGTCGGCGGCAACTGGCCGGGCCCAGTGGATTACACCACCCCTTTCCCGGCGACGATGGCTGTCGAGTGGGTCAGGTTCTATGCATGACGTCGCCTACAATCATCACCATGGCCGAAGACGATGCGGTGTGCCGGTGCGGCCATTCGAAGCAGTCCCATGAACACTTCACTCGCGGCTCGCATTGTGCGTGGTGCAAGTGCCCACACTTTCACAGGCAGCGATTCGCGCGTCTGATCGCAGCCCTCCGCCGCAACTGAGCCTGCGCCCCGGAACTTCCACGTGCGGGGTGCAGTGTCATCTTCGAGACGTCGTCTGCCGAGAGAACCAGGATCTCGTATGTGCGCGCCGGTCGAGTCGTCGAGAGCCAGCCGACAGGCGGCAGCGATGGCGTCCTTGCGTGAGTGCACGCCGAGTTTGCGACAGAGCGTACGCATCTGGGACTTGACGGTGTTGATGCTGAGGAATTCGGCCGCAGCGATCGACGCTGTGGTGCCCCGTGGATCAGGGCCTCAGGACAGCAGTTCCCGAGGGGTCAGTTGCACTACCCTCTGGTAGCCGGGAAAGTCCGTGGACTGCACGGCGAGTCGAGAAATGTCCACGGTCACATCCATGCCGGGCGTGGTCAGCCCCTCCAGCAGCGCCGCCGGGGCAGAGTAAACGGTCGCAATATGCCCTACCGGCGCGACAAGGCGACCGCACGCCTCAGATGGCGTTGTGCCCGGGGCCGGTCCCCGACCGCGGAGACTGCCGCAGCGCCGATCACCGCGAGTTCCATCGACTCACGAACGATGCCGTCCGGATCGGTACATCGCTGGTCGACGATTTCCTCGGCACCGGCTGGATCGGCGGTCAGCAATCGGATCCGGGCGCGGACCGGAGCGGTCGGTGATGGGTCCTTCCATCGGCCAGCCGTGCTGCCTGCTCGACATGTCCGCAGGCCAATTGCAGGTCCGCGCGCACGGCGTCGAAGCGTTTAGGGACAGGCCGTCGCGGAGCTCCGGGTAGCGCTGAATCTGGGCGTCGAGGTACCCCCATGCGTCTGCCGACATCCCGCGAGCAGGGCGTACTGTCCATGCTCGTAGAGCACGAAAGCCCAGAACTCCTTGTTGCCGGCGCGAGTGCCGAGTTCGGTGAGAATGTCCGGCGCCGCCTCGGCATCGAGCCTGCCGAGTGCCCCAGCGCCGCGGCGACGCGACCGGCAGTGCGCACCAGCTCGTCACTCTCGCCCGGACGCGGAAGATGCCGGAGTTCCTCATCCATCCACACCTGCGCGCCAGTGCAGGCGCCGCGCAGTGCTCGACCGACGCGAGCTTCCGTACGGCATCGCGCTCGACGAACGAGCCGACTCCGACGCTGTGTGCACCACGGAACATTGTCGTCACCTCATCGGCTCGGTCGACGAGGATGTAGGGATGCCGATATGGAGGTGATAGAAGGCGGGGGCGTGCCGGACGCGGCCGTCGAGGTCCTCGAACACCGGTACAGGATCGGACAGACAGCGGCCGCCTCGGTGAACCGGACGCCGATCCGCAACGTCACCGCGCGCGATGGTTTCGGCAGGCACCGGTGACGCCGGCGGATGGTCACGATCGTCGGATGCGTGTCGGCGATCGCGGTGGGGATGCGTTCGACCAAGCGCGTTGCCGAGGGTGTCGAGAAACCCGCCAATGTACAGCTCCGTCAAATGCTCGTCCATGATCCGCAGGGCCTGCTGCCAGTGCCGGCCTTCGACAGCATGAGCCAGCGCCGAATGAGGATTGCCACCCTCGAATCACTGCGCCCCGGAGTGGCATCGCGTCCCGCGACGGTGGTATGTCGAGAACGACGGGCGTCCCCGCGGATGTGGACACCAGTTCCTCTGCGGCAGTGGCCACCCAGGCACAGCACCGCCAGTCCGGCCGCTGCACCGACCGGGTGGCCACGGTGCCCGCGTGGCTGGGATGCCCCCAACTGCTGAGCGGTCATCGTCGGCGGCCACAGTCCGGGACCGGATGCGAGGGTGTTGTCGTACGATGTGGCGCGACGACCGGATGGGGGTCGATCGCGTGTTCTGCTGCATACCCGCTCGTTTCGAGCAGACGTCCGTATGAGTCGAGGAGTGACCCATTCTTTCATCCACGTCGCGGCCGATCGTCGAGACGACTCTTCCCGTCGTCGGGGCCCACATCGGCGAGATCTCCGAGGTGTTCTACGCCAGGCTGTTCGCCGCGGTCCCCGAGCTCGGCACGAACCTGTTCAACCGGTCGAATCAGGCCGACCACACCCAACAGCAGGCACTGGCCAGTTCCATCGCTGCGTTCGCGAGCCTGCTCGTGACCCACCAAAGCACCGACATCGACGCGATCATGGCCCGCATCGCCGCCAAACACGCATCGCTGGGCGTGACGGCCGGCCTGTACGAGATCGTGCGCGAACATCTGTTCGCCGCCCTCGCCGAGGTGCTCGGCGACGGCCTCACCACCGAGGTGGCCACCGCGTGGCACGAGGTGTACACGCTGATGGCCAACTCACTGGTCGAGCAGGAAGCGCGCCTGTACCAGCACGCCGGGCTCGCCCCCGGGCAGGTGTGGCGGCCCGCCGTCGTAACCGCCCGCGAATACGACGGCGCCCATGCCGCGACACTGTCCCTTCGACCCGCCGACGAGCGGCCCTTCCCGGTGTATCTGCCCGGCCACTACATCTCGGTGCGGGTACCGTTCGTCGACGGCACCGAGCAGATCCGGCAGTACACCTTGACCCGCGGCCTCCACCGCGGTGAGTGGGCCCTGTCGGTCAAACGCGTGCCCGGTGGGCTCGTGTCGCCGATTCTCGTGGACCAGGTCGAGGCCGGTCACCAGCTGACCGTCTCGCATCCCTTCGGCAGTGTCGTGATCGACAGTGGCAACGCGCCGCTGCTGCTCGTCTCGGCAGGGATCGGGATCACCAACACCATGGCGGCGCTGCAACACCTCGTCGCACAGAACTCCGGTCGGCAGGTGACCATCGTGCACGTGGAAAGCTCCGCATACGAACACGTACGGCGCGTCGAGTTCAGCGAGCTGGTGGCAATGCTGCCCCACGCACAGGTGCACCTGCGCTACACAGAGTTCGACAGCATCCACGACGACGGCCGCAACCCGCTCACCGGAATCTCACTGCCGGCACACGCGCACACCTACGTGTGCGGCCCAGTGGACTTCATGCGCTCGATCCGTACCCGGCTGATCAACGCGGGCCTGCCCCCAGAATCGGTGCATTTCGAGGCCTTCGCACCCGGATCCTGGCTCGGGCTCGAGCACGAGCACGAGCACGAACCCGTGTCGTAACAGGGCGCCTGGCCTGGGACAGACAGAGCCACGCGGGCGAGCAGTCGGAGACAGATCCCGGAACAACAGATCCAACCGGCCCGCGCCACTCGAGGATGGCGGTGCGCCCCTGCTGCCGCATCGGAGGAAGCGACAGCACACCACCGTCCTCGGCGCCGACATCGCCCGGCCCATCCCCCGGTAATGATCATCCGCGAACGATAAACCCGCCGGTGACGATCGATCTCCGTTGCTCCTCGAGGCACTGGCCCCACCGCCCACCCCGGGAGATCCGGCCCCCGGCCGGCGAACTCGGACGTGGGTGTTGTCCGCTTGCTGGTGGAAGTCCATTATTCGGATAAGAGCTATTGGTCTGAGCGGTTCTTGATGCCGGGGTACCTGAGACCATTCACTGCCATCCACCACTTGATGGGTACCCTCTCTGGGGCCTCGTCCAGTCGGTCGCCATGGCATCCGGGCTCATTCCTGCGGTCTCGGCCCGATTCATGGTGTTTGACTGTCCGTACGATGTGATGGATGTGCGATCGGTTGAAGCTCGCGGCTCCGATCCGCAACGTGCGGTTGTGGCTCACCTGGGGGGCGACAGTGGTTGCCCTCCTCATCACAGATGCGTCCACCATTCCTCGGGTGTTTCCTAACGACCCTTGCGACTCCGCTCTCCCCTTCGCGTCCGAGCTGGGACTGCATCTGTCCGGCGACGACAATGTCGTCTCCTGCGAATGGCACTCGAGCTTCCCGGACTCTTCCGGAACTGTCATGGTGCGTACCGCGTCATACGCCACGCGAGATGCCTTGCTGGAGCGGTCCGGAGCCAGGAGCTTTACCGATGGAACGTGAGTATCGACGACGGCCCGTTCCGCGAAGAGGTACGCAGACCGAACCTCGAACGCAGCGAGCAGGTGTACACAGCCACCGCACCGAATGGCCACCAGCTGAGAATCAGCTATGACGAGCATGTGGAGTCCGGACTCCTGCTCACAGTGCGGGCTATCCAGGTGTGACTACTCTTCCTACCTCATCGCATCCCGTTAACGAGCAGTAAGTACACAGCATATTTGAGACTTCGCCGGAGCGCCGGACGAGTTCGATGCTTGCGGGACGTTGCCTCTGCGCAAGTGATGCCGACCGAACCCCACCCGAAGGGAGACTGCTGGCTGCTGGCGCGCTCACCTACGCCGGTGTCACCGAAGCGATCACCGGCGGCATTCGGCAACAGGACCCCGACAGCTGCACACCGTTACTGTCCGCACTCGAGACCCTCCCGTTCACGACGCCGTTCGCCGTGATCGCCGGTGCCAACATGTGGGTACTCGCCCTCCCTGGACACGCGGACCCCGACATGGGGCACAAGGCTTGAAGCTACCGCAATCGACCGCCGGTATCATCTTCATCCCGTCACGGACGGGAACTGTTCTTCACACCTCGCGTAGCAGAGCCACCGCATCATTCATCTCGTAGCGGTCCACCAGCAGCGCCAAAACCTCCTCGACACTCATCGGTGGGTTCCCCAGACGCTCGGCCATCGTCTCCACCGCCTGCCGCGCCACCAGCGGCGACACCGCGACGGTATCGGCGGCAAAATGGGCAGGAGACACGACCTGAATATGCTTCGGCACAAGATTTTCCGGGAAATCTCTGAAGTTGCATGTGACGATGACACCCGCCCCACCGACAACCGCGGCCGCCACCACATGCTCGTCGTCGGGATCGGGCGGACCGTAGGAACGTCCAGCGGCTCCCATCCAGTCACCACCGCATCTTCGAAGGCTGCGCGCATCCGCCCCACCGGACGGGCCGCGGCAGCAGCCGCAGTCGCGGCACCGCTTCCGCGACCCTCGAGCTTGGCCGCCTCGTGGTGCTCGAGCTCTTCCACGATCGCGTCCGACCACAACGGCCGATACAGACCCGCGATCGCCAAGAACAACAGGAAGTCGCGTTGTCGGCTGAGCCACAGCACGGACGTGTCGAGAACAGCAGCGAACCTCCGCGCAGTGTAACGAGCCTCGGCGACGAGACGCGCCGCCGCGGCTACGCGGTCGTGCTGCGGGCCCGCCGATGCGCCGCCACGGCCTTACGGGCAGCTTTCAATTGCTCGGTGACCGCCTCGGGATCGTCTTCGTCGACGAGGGCCACGGACGTGGCAGCCAACGCTTCGTACTGCTGCGCGCGGCGCCGCTGCTGGTAGTCGAGGACATCACGCAGCACCAGCCGGTGCCGGGTACCGACCTTCTCTGCCGGCAGCAGCTCCCCCACCGAGATCAGCCGTTTGACGGTCGGTCGGGTCACTCCCAGCAGATCGGCTGCCTGCTGGGTGGTCAGTTTCGTGGTGTGCAGAGCGACGGTGACCGCTCGTCCGGCCTGCAGCGCCGAGACCACCTGTTTGAGGATCGCGTGCACCTCGGTCGGCAAGGGCACCTGGTCCCCTCGTCCGCGCCGACGAGCAGGTACCGCGGTTCCACCCGGTCACCGAAGCGGCGTTCGTGCGCGTCGAGGAAGCTGATCACGTCGGCGAGCCGGTCACCTTCCTCGGGCTCCGGGAGATACGTGCGCTGCTCCAACGCCTGCGTCATGTCTTCACCCCTCCGCTTCGAAAGAAGACGTAACACCCTTTCGACCCTTTCGAAAGGGGAGGACCATACCAGCCGATACACACTTTAGGCCGCCGTACGGCGGCCCTCGGAGAACATCAGCTTGTTCGCCTCGACCTGCGCATCCAGGTCTGTTCGGTCGACCACGGCCTGGAAACCTACCTCGGTCAGTCCCGGTTCCAGTCGCCGATAAAACTCGCGTTTCGCCGTAGCCGACCCCTTGACCACCACCAAGTGGTATCGGATCGCAGATGTCCGCGTGATCTGAAGACCGAGGAAGATTGACAGGGCCGCTGCGCCGATGACGTGGGATAGGCCCAGTACTACCGAACATCCCCTGCATGCTCGGCGTACTGGACCCGTGGCCAATCGTGACAGGATTGACCTTCTCGCGGTAGCCCCATTGGGGAGAAACGGGCCCCGTCGGCTGATGCAGGGGACGCCGACGGGGCCTGTATCGCCGCGCAGGGGATGGCGGCGATACTGTGGATTGAATCACATCGCAGCAGCGGGCGGTAGCTGCGGGTAGGGTCAAGCCCCTTGTCGCGCAGCTAATCTCGTTAGGCAAAAACTGAGCAGGAAGTCTCGTTCTCGCGGAATCTACCCGGCGCGGTGCGTGGGCATTTGGCGCCGCCCAGACGACGGCGCCTTGCGTGTCGCGGGCGAGCTTGAACTATGTTGACGCTCGCCATCCTTCCCCCCGACGACGAGTGAACTTCTCCAGGTGAACTTGACGCCGACCAGGTTGTCCCGAACCGGTTCGGTTCCTGCGCGGTCGGTCGTCCCCGAAGCCGACTGACGTCTGCGACACCGAAAGCACCCCGCCTCCAGGCAACCTAGACGGAGCGCTTACGGGCATCCGAGCCGGGCCCGGCGTGCGCGGCAGGTAGACGTGTGGCCTATCGGGTGCCCGGATGCGGCCCTGAGCGATGAATCCGACGATCCCGAACCACACGATCCACAGCGGCCACCGGGCGCGAAGGACAGCGAGAACAGCACCCGTGCTGATCGTTACGGCGATGCCGTAGTTGCGTCTGAGCATTGGTCATCTCGTGGGTGTTGTTCTATCGACTACGACATCCCCGACTGCAGAGCACCCGCCTTTCGGAAGGGGCTTCCCGGGATGCAGCCCTTCTGCGCGCTGGCCTGTTCTGTCCGATCACCTGGTGGCTGTAGATACCCACCCCCGATCGGTCTCTACGGCTGCTCTGCGCCCCGTCTCCCCTCAGAACGCCGGAGGCGGGGCGCCCTCTGCGCGTTCGGGCAGGCCTCACCGCCGTAGACTTCCGGTGGCTGCAACCTGCTGCACATGTCGCGTCCGAGCGGCCGATTCAGCGCTCCGCTTCTCCCAATCAGGCGAGACACCGCCAGTGACGAGAAGCGGGACTAAGGCCAGTACTGCCGAGCATCCCCTGTGTGCCCGGCGTACTGGACCAGTGTCCAATCGGACATAACCGAACTGTACCTCCGGCAGGCACGAAACAGAAGAGACCCCGTCGGCGGATGTGGGGGGTGCGCCGACGGGGTCCTGTATCGCCACACAGGGGAATGGTGGCGACCGATGGATTAGATCACAAAGCCAGTCGGATTACTAGGAGTCGGGTCCGCGAAGTCCCTTGCTCTGCAGATAGTTTCGTTCGGTAACAAATAAACCGGAGGTCTCACCTCCGCAGAAATCAACGGGCGCGCTGCGTGGAAGCGGGGGGGCGCCCCCCGACGGCGGCGCCTCCACGTGGCGATGGCGGGTGAGACGTGCGACGTCACCCGCCATATTTCCCGGCGAGCACCAGTGAACTTCTCCGGGTGAGCGTGGCACCAGCCTGATCGTCCCAAATGGAGTCGGTTCCTGCGCGGTCGCGTCCACTGAAACCAGCTGCCGCCCGTTTGGGGCGGTCCGGCGGCTGCCGTTGTCGCGGTACTGACGCGGTGTGCATTCACCCGGCCATCCCGGCAGCGTTGCTGCCCACGATGCAGTCGAGGCGGTAATGCGCCCTCACCCCACAGCTGCAGGAGATGGTGAGCCGCCACTGCGGCGGCACCGTGAACGGCTCCGCCGGCTCGACGCCACCGGCGCGCAGGATCTCGTCGAGATGGCGTGTGCACCAAGCAAGTTTCGTCCGCGTTTTGAACGCTGCCAGCTGGTCGTATCCTGCCGTCGCGCAGCGCTGCGTCTTCGTCATCGATGCCATCTACGTCCCCAGCCCGCACACGGCCCGACTCGAACCACATACCGACCGGCGGCGCGATAGACGACGCCGACTCCGCCAGTGGGGACGCGCGAACCTGGTCGAAGTCGAGTTCCGCAATCCGCGCAGCGAGTTCAGCGAGCGACTGGCCGAAGCCGCCGGGGCGTTCCGTCCCGCACGCTGCTGATGGAGAAACACCTTGCCATCCACGACGCCATCCTCAACCGCGCTCCGGAGGCGGCCATGCGCGCCGTCGATGATCACTTCAACACACTTCCGCGCTGCACCACCTAACGGATACTGTGTTCGCTCTTCGATATTCGGCGCTGTCCGAGCGCGCTGCCAACAATCCAACCAGCTGAACCAGGTCCTCGGCCGATTCGCTGACTCGCTCGACGCCACGGTCCGGGTCGTTCCTCGAGGCGCACCGAGTCCGTGCATGGGCCCTCAGCGGTTGAACGTCCCTTCGAGGCGGCTGCGCGAGCCCGGGTGGATCAGCCGCGCCACACTCACCAGGCCGTGCGCAGACCAGGTGCGGCGACGGATCAGCAGGCACGGTTCGCCGCGCTCGATCTGCAGCAGCCGGCACTCCTCGGGGCTGGCGAGGACAGCCTCGACGACGTGCTCACCGCGCACGAGTGGCGCGACGCGGCTGAGGTAGTCATTGGGTGTGATGGAGGTGAAGTCTTGGTCGAGGTATTCGGGCGCCTCGGCCGGGTTCACCAGTCGGTCCTCCACCTGGATCGGCTTATCGTCCTCGAAGTGAACCAGCGCCGAGTGGAAAACCTTGGTGCCGAACGTATCCCGAAGGAATGCCTGCGAGGGGTCGGTCTCCTCCTCTCGAACGAAGACGACCTCGGTGCGGTGCCGGTGTCCGCGCTCTTGGATCTCGTCGGCGATGTTCTTGACCTCGAACAGCGGGGACGGCGTCTTGGTGCTGGCGACGAACGTGCCGATGCCCATCATCCGGACGATCAGCCCCTCGGCGGTCAGCTCGCGCAGCGCCCGGTTGATCGTCATGCGGGACAGGCCCAGCGCGTTGACGAACTGGTTTTCGGAGGGCAGCTGATCGCCCTCCGACCAACGGCCCGAACGAATCTGCTCCGCGACGAGCTTCTTGACCCGTTCGTACGCCGGTACGGACTCCCCGCCTGCCTCACCGAACAGCGCGGCAAGTTCCGCATCGACGTCAACCACTGCCATCCGCTGCATCCGTTCCTCGAGAGTCCCGCCGTTTCCTACGCCTACTCGGCCCCATGCAGTTTACCGACAAGCACCTTCGGCTCCGACGACGCGCGATCGCGCCAGCATCGGCGACGTCGATGCGGTACCTCCGAGCTCGGTCGAGGATCGCCTCTGCCGCACGCAGGCGCGGAAGATAGCTGCCGTCGATGCTGTCGGGGAGCCGCGCGAGTAGCTCCCGGGCGCGTTGCACGTCGTCCGGGCTCGGCGCAAACTCGGTGTCGATCACCGGAGCGTGGTCCGGTTTCACACAGAGCATCCCGCCCATACCGGTCGCCAGGGAGCGACGGCAGTGGGCGCGCAACCCGTCGACGTCGGCTGCGAGAGACGGACCGTCGATCGGGGCCGGTAAACCGGCCGAACGGCTGGCTAGTTGTATGAGGCCAGGACGTTGTTGACGCGTGACGGTGTCGCGGATGCTGGCGGCTTGCCGTCGTGCGCGCCGTGGGGCCGGTGGTAGTTGTAGTGCAGGTTCCAGGTCTCGAGCGCTTTCTCGCGTTGGTGCTCTGAGGTCCAGGTCCTGGCGTAGAGGAACTCTTCGGCGAGGATGCGGTTGTAGCGCTCGACTTTCCCGTTGTGCTTGGGCGTGTACGGCTTGGTCCGCCGGTGCTCTGCGCCGTTCAGGGCGGCCGCGAACGCGCCGGAGCGATAGCAGGCGCCGTTGTCGGTGATGATCCGCTCGATCTTCACGATCCCGTGCTTGGCGAACCATTCGCGGGCGCGGTTCAAGAACGCGACGGCGGTGGCGGCCTGTTCGTTCTCGAGCGACTCGGTGTACGCCAGGCGGGTGTGCCCGTCGATCGCCGAATGCAGGAAGACGTACCCGGCCCTGGCGCCGCGAGCCTTGGTGCGGGCCACGGCCTTGGCATGCTCACTGCCTTTGCCGTGGATGCGCCAGCCGCCGCCGTCGGGGATGCGGCCGACCTTCTTCACGTCCAAGTGCACCATGTGCCCGGGGTGCTTGGCGGTGATCGACTTGACCTCCCGGTTCGTCTCGCCGTTCGGGTCGATGAACCGGCGGCGATTCAGCCCGAGCTGGGCCAGGTGTCGGGTGATCGTGCGCCGACTGACTGGGGTTCCTTCTCCGCGTAGCTCGAAGGCGATGCGGGAGGCGGACCACTTGCTCTCGCGGCGCATCGCCTCGATCCGCGCGACCGTCTCGCCGGGTGTCGCGGTCGGCTGCCGGACCGGAGCCGACGAACGGTCGAGCAGCCCGATCTCGCCGAACTGCTTGTATCGGTTTACCCACTTCGACGCGGTCGCGCGCGAGATGCCCATCTCGGCTGCGACGTGCGCGATCGGGCGAGTGCGGCAGCGCTCGACGAGCCGCTTGCGGCCCTCTGGTGTGAGTGGGGCGTTGCGGTGACTGGGCCGCGGTGCGTTCATCACGTCTGCGACCGCCGGGTCAGCGCGTCAGGCGGCGCTTCGCTGCCGCTCGGCGGTAGGTCCAGGCGGCTTGCCCGAGCGCGGCGAACGCTCCTTCAAGGCCGGGTGGGAGCTTCCGGACAGGGATGTGCCCCGTCTGCTCGTCGCAGTAGCGCGGCCAGAGCGCCCACGTGAACGAGGCGACGAACCCGGCCCAGCGGGAAATAGCCAGGGCGATCATTCGAGCACGGCGGCGGGTTGCTCGACGTGCACGACGACCTCATGGTGGATCGGCGTCTTGATCGAGCGGGCAATGAAGCAGTAGTCGCCCACCTGCTCGTGCAGCTCTGCCGCCACTGCGGGGTCGCTTTCGGCGGTGATCGTCATGGTCGGGTGAAGGGTGACGCTCTCGAACTGCCCGGCGCCGCTGACCTCCTCGATCATGACGCCGCTCGGGCGGTCCTCGTAGCCGGTCACGATCACGCCGGCCCGCGCGGCGAGGTCAAGATACCAGAGCATGTGACACTGCGCGATCGAGGCGAGGTAGAGCTGCTCAGGGTTCCAGCGGGTGGGATCTCCGCAGAAGGCGGGATCGGATGATCCGAGAATCAGTGCAGGGCCAGCGGCGGTCACCTCGTGGTCGCGCGAGTAGGCGCGCCGGGAGCTGGTACCGGTGCCGGTGTTCCCGGTCCAAGTCATCCCGATCTCGTAGTTGTGCGTGGTCATGGCGTGCTCCTCGTCTCAGATCGGTTCTCATTCAGGGCGTCGCGGGTCGCGAACGCGTGGGCTTCCACCGCGGCCCGCGCCCCGGGGGCATCCCCGCTGCGAAGCGCGTCCAGGATGACCTCGTGCTCGGCATGCACCGCCGGAGTGCGCTCAGGGGCTTGCAGGCTGCGCCGGGTGCTGATGACGATCTGGTCCCACCAGCGCTCCAGCGTGCTGCTGATGACCGGGTTGTCCGCAAGAGCCGCCACCGCCTCATGGAACGCGCGGTTCGCCTCAACAGCGCGGGCGAGATCACCGCAGACCGTCAGCTCGTGCGTCTCAGCGGCCAGCGCCTCCAGCGCTGCCAGACGGGCCGGGGCGACCTCTCCGCCGGCCACACGCTGCGCGGCCAGGAACGCGGCCCAGCCCTCGAGCCCGGCACGCGCCGAGTACAGCTGCGCAAGCTCGCCCGTGCTCAGCATCCGCAAGCGGATGCCGCGCCCCTGCGCCCGCACCAGCCCATCACTCTCAAGCCGCTGCAACGCCTCCCGCACAGGAGTGCGGCTCACCCCCAGCTGCTCGGCCAGCTGCGACTCGGCCACCCGCTCGTCCTCGCGGATGCCGCCCGCCATCACCATCGCCCGCAGCGACTCGTAAACCGTCACCCGATCAGTATTGCATGCAATAACAACTACTGCATGCAATAAGTCAGGACTCAGAATCACCTGCGCCAATCGGGCGGACGCGTCAACAACCTCCTGGCCAGCAACAGCTAGTACCAGATGGGCCCGCGCCCCCATGACCGTCACCGAATCGTCCGTCGCCGCGGTGTCGTACCGGAAGTCGCCTGCCAACCGCGTCAACGACTTCGTGTGTGCGATCGACACCGCCTCGAGCACCCCGGTGGCGGATTCCACGAGGCCGATCAAACCCCCGCCGAGCCGGGCCACCGTCGCGTCCACCTGCTCCGCCGACTCGGTCTTCGCCAATACGACCCCGAGAATCCCCGGACACCGCGTCGCAAGATCGAGATCGACACCCCAATCCGCGGTGGTAGCCGCGTTGACGCGGATCCATGCCCGCCCCCGCGCCCTGCCCAGTCGTGGATGTCGTCACGGGCACGGGCACGCTCCGCGGGCGCGACGTCGTCCTCGAGATCGAGAACGACGGCGTCGGCGCCGTATCCCCCGTCCTCGAGTGCGTGGGCGCGAGTTCCGGGTACCAGCAGCCACGAACGCGCGTCCGGGGCGGGAGCCGCGTCGTGAGACAGACCGGCAGGATGGGAGTTCACGATGGTGACGACCTTTCCTCTGGTGGGTGGGAACGTGCTTTCGGCTCAGCCGACCATTCGCCGCAGCTGGCGCGATGCAACTGACAGTGCGGCCAGGTCACGCTGCCCGGACGTCGAGATCTCGGCAAGCGCGCCCCGAGCTCGGCGCAGCCGGGACTCGTTGCGCTGCTCCCAGTCGGCGATCATCTGATCGGTGTCGTCGTCGGGGACGGCGTGCGCGAGGACGTCCAACGTGAGCGCCCGCACGCTGTCGTACAGCTCGTCGCGCAGCGACAGTCGCGCGAGCGCGTCCCACCGGCTCTCCTTGCTCAGCGCCGAGACCGCGTTGAGGAGCGGGACCAGACCGACCCGCTCGCACAGCCGGAAGTACAGCTCACCGGTGACGGCAACGTCGCGCTCGGCCAGCTCGGCGATCTCGACGACGTCGAGCAGGCCGAACCGGTCGAGGGCCAGCTCCACGTCACGGACCAGGTCCTCGGGGGCGCCGCGCTCGGTGATCGCGCGCGTGCGGTTGCTCAGGTTGGCGCGATCGGCGCCCACCAGCCATTCCTCGAGGTGGGCCGAGGCCTGCTCGATGCGACCGCGGAACCGTCCGATCTCCGCCGCCACGGCGAGCGGCTGGGGCCGGCGGTGCAGCATCCAGCGCGACGCCCGGTCCAGCAGGCGCCGGGTGACGAGGACCAGTTCGTCGCTGACCGCGCTCGGGACGTCGGCGACCGCGATCCGCGACCACAGGCTGGGCAACTCGAATACCTCGCTGACGACGCTGAACGCCCGGACCGCGTCGTCCACCGTCGCGCCGGTCTCCTCGACGAGCCGGAAGACGTACGTGATGCCGCCGTGGTCGACGACCCGGTTGGTCAGTGTGGTCGCGACGATCTCGCGTCGCAGCCGATGTCGGTCGATCGCATCCGCGTGGTTGCGGCGCAGGGGGGTAGGAAAGTATTCGCGCAGGAACGGCAGGTACACGTCGTGGTCGACGAGATGGCCTGCCAGCAGGGAGCTCTTCACACCGAGCTTCACGTGCGCCATGAGCGTCGCCAGTTCCGGCGCCGTCAAACCCCCGCCTGCCCGCTGCCGCACGGTGATCGTCTTGGTGTCGGGCAGCACTTCGAGCGCGCGATCGAGCGCACCCGCGGCCTCGAGAGCGGTGATCTGACGTCCGTGCACGCCGAGCATCTCGGACGCGTCCGCGAGCGCGGTGCCCATCAGCTGGTTCTGGGAGATGTTGTCCGCCAGGACCAGCGCTCCTACCTCGTCGGTCATCTCCGCGAGCAGCTGCGGCCGCGCTGCCGGATCCAGGCCACCGGCGCCGACCAGGTCGTCGAGGAGGATCTTGATATTGACCTCGTGATCGGAGCAGTCCACTCCGGCCGAGTTGTCGAGTGCGTCGGTACCCACGCGCCCGCCTGTGCGGGCGAACTCGATTCGCCCGGCCTGTGTGAGCCCGAGGTTGCCGCCCTCGCCGACGACCCGGGCTCGCAACTGGCAGCCGTCCACGCGCACAGCGTCGTTCGCCTTGTCCCCGGCGTCGGCGTGTGACTCGGTGGAGGCCTTGACGTAGGTGCCGATGCCGCCGTTCCACAGCAGATCGACCGGGGCGCAGAGGATGGCCCGGATCAGCGCGGGCGGCGTCATCTCCGTGACGTCGTCGTCGAGTCCGAGCGCTTGACGGACCGCGGCGCCGATGGGGATGGTCTTGGCGCCGCGCTCCCACACGCCGCCGCCCGGGGCGATCAGCGAGCGGTCGTAGTCGGCCCACGACGATCGGGGCAGCGCGAACAGCCGCTGACGCTCGGCGTAGGACCGCTCCGGATCCGGGTCGGGGTCGATGAACACGTGCCGGTGGTCGAATGCCGCCACGAGGCGGATGTGCTTGCTGCACAACATACCGTTGCCGAACACGTCGCCGCTCATGTCACCGATGCCCACGACGGTGAAATCCTCGCGCTGGCAGTCGACGCCCAGCTCACGGAAGCGGCGCTTGACGCTCTCCCACGCGCCGCGGGCGGTGATGCCCATCGCCTTGTGGTCGTAGCCCACCGACCCGCCCGACGCGAACGCGTCACCGAGCCAGAAGCCGTACTCGGCCGCGACCGCGTTCGCAATGTCGGAGAACGACGCCGTCCCTTTGTCCGCGGCTACCACGAGGTAGGTGTCGTCGCCGTCGTGCCGCACGACGCCGGGCGCGGGCACCACGGTCCCGGTCGCCCGGTCGATGTTGTCGGTGAGATCGAGCAAACTGCGGATGAACAGACGGTAGCCGGCGATTCCTGCCTCCCGGAGGGCAGCGCGATCCGTCTCGGGGTCGCCGGTGGGCGCCGGCGGCCGCCGCAGCACGAAGCCGCCTTTGGCGCCGACCGGGACGATCACGGCGTTCTTCACGGCCTGCGCCTTGACCAGGCCCAGGACTTCGGTGCGGAAGTCCTCGCGGCGGTCCGACCAGCGCAGGCCTCCGCGCGCGACCGCTCCGAACCGCATGTGCACGCCCGCGACGGTCGGCGAGTACATGAAGATCTCGTGCCGGGGCCGGGGCTCGGGCAGTTCCCCGATGCTGTGCGAGTCCAGTTTGAGCGCCACGGTCTCGCGCGCCGGCGTGGCGAAGTGGTTGGTACGTACGGTGTTCCGGACACAGTTGAGCAGCGTTCGGAAGATCCGGTCTTCGTCAAGGCCGGAGACCTGCTCGATCGACGCCGTCACCTCCTCCGCGGCCGCCGCGGCCCCGTCGACCGTTACCCCGGCCGGATCGAACCGCGCCGTGAAGTACCGGACGAGTCCGGAAGCGATCGTCGGGTACCGGCACAGCACGTCCGCTACGTACGCACTGCTGTAGGGCAGACCACCTTGGCGTAGGAACTCCGCGTACGCGCGCAGCACAGTGACCTCGCGCCAGTGCAATCCGGCCCGCGCCACCAACTCGTTGAGTCGGTCTGCCTCCGAGGCGCCTTGCCACAGCGCCTGGACGGCGCGGCCGAACCGGGTCGCAAACTCGTCGAACCCGCCGGTCGGGGCGATCGGGTAGCGAACCGTGAACTGGTAGACCCAGGACGCCGTGTGGGCAGGGGAAACCATCGCGTAGGGCCGCTCGTCGAGGACCTCTACCCCCAGGCTCTGCAGCAGGGGCATCAGATCCCCGAGCGAGGCGGGCCGGCCGCCGGCGTACAGCGTCAGCCGGTGTGTGCCGCGTGCGGTCGCGTCCGGAACGAGCCGCACGCCGAGGTCACCGTCAGGCAGCTCGGTCAGGATGCCGAGGTCGATGCGGGCCCGATCCGGGCTGACGTCCTGTTTGTAGCCGGCGGGGAGGCCGGGCAGCAGGCGTGCGAGTTGCTCACGCACCTCGGGATCCGCGTCGGCGAGTAGACGCTCGTCCCAGCTGCGGAAGACTCTGGCGAGAGCATCGTCGATCTCGCTGGTGTTCGGCATCAAATCGGTGTCGGTGGGGGCGGTGTTCATCGGGAACCTCTCGCCGGGCGCCACACTGCACCCGACTGGTTGTCGTGTCCGTTTCAACTGGTCGCGCTGTCGTGCCGAGGGGTGGGTCTGCGGAGGCCCCTTGACACGAGCTTGTATAGACAGGAATATACAAGTCATAGTTGCAGAACGTGGGCCACTGCACAACAGCCACGGACACGGACCTGAAGGCGGACGACAACGGCGTCGAACCGCCCCGCTCCCCCGGCAGCGCGCTCACCGCTCGATCCCTAGGAGTTACCCGATGGACATCACCTCACCCGGCCACGAGGCCCGCCCGGTCAGAGCACCCCGTGGCTCCGAGCTGAACACCCTCGGGTGGCAGCAGGAGGGCGCGCTGCGCATGCTCATGAACAACCTCGATCCCGAGGTTGCCGAGCACCCCGACAACCTGGTCGTCTACGGCGGCACCGGCCGTGCCGCCCGCAGCTGGGCCGCGTTCGACGCTATGGTCGCCACGCTCGAGACCCTGAAGAACGATGAGACCATGCTGGTGCAGTCCGGCAAGCCGGTCGGCGTCTTCCGCACCAACGAATGGGCGCCGCGCGTGCTGCTCGCGAACTCCAACCTCGTCGGTGACTGGGCCAACTGGGAACAGTTCCGCAAGCTCGAGGCCGAGGGCCTGATGATGTACGGCCAGATGACCGCCGGGTCCTGGATCTACATCGGCACGCAGGGCATCCTGCAGGGCACCTACGAGACCTTCGGCGCAATCGCCCGCAAGCGTTTCGGCGGCACCCTGGCCGGCACGATCACGCTGACCGCCGGCATGGGCGGTATGGGTGGCGCGCAGCCGCTGGCCGTCACCATGAACGAAGGCGTCGCGATCTGTGTCGACTGTGATGTCACCCGCATCGACCGCCGCATCGCGCACAAGTACCTCGACACCAAGGCCGACAGCCTCGAGCGCGCGCTGCAGCTGGCCACCGAGGCCCGCGACGCCCGCAAGCCGCTGTCCATCGGCCTGGTCGGCAATGCCGCCGAGATCTTCCCGGCGCTGCTGGCAATGGACGCCCCCATCGACATCGTGACCGACCAGACGTCGGCGCACGATCCGTTGTCGTATCTGCCGCTCGGTGTCGACTTCACCGACATGAAGGCGATGGCCGAGAAGGATCCGGCAAAGTTCACCGAGGATGCCCGCAAGTCGATGGCCGCGCACGTCGAAGCGATGGTCGGCTTCATGGACAAGGGCGCCGAGGTCTTCGACTACGGCAACTCCATCCGTGACGAGGCCCGCAAGGCCGGCTACGACCGCGCGTTCGGGTTCCCCGGCTTCGTCCCCGCGTACATCCGTCCGCTGTTCGAGGAGGGCCTGGGCCCGTTCCGATGGGCCGCGCTGTCGGGCGACCCCAAGGACATCGCCGCGACCGACAGGGCGATCCTCGAGCTCTTCCCCGAGAATGAGCACCTCAAGCGCTGGATCGAGATGGCCGGGGAGAAGGTCGCCTTCGAGGGCCTGCCGGCCCGCATCTGCTGGCTCGGCTACGGCGAACGCCACAAAGCCGGACTGAAGTTCAACGAGATGGTCGCCAGCGGCGAGCTGTCGGCGCCCATCGCGATCGGCCGTGACCACCTCGACTCCGGTTCGGTCGCGTCGCCGTACCGCGAGACCGAGGCCATGAAGGACGGCTCGGACGCGATCGCCGACTGGCCGCTGCTCAACGCGCTCGTCAACACCGCGTCGGGCGCGTCGTGGGTCTCGATCCATCACGGCGGCGGCGTCGGCATGGGCCGTTCGATCCACGCCGGTCAGGTGTGCATCGCCGATGGCACCGAGCTGGCCGCGAAGAAGATCGAGGCCGTGCTCACCAACGACCCAGGCATGGGCGTCATCCGGCACGTCGACGCCGGCTACGAGCACGCGATCGACACCGCGCGCGAGCGCGGCGTGCGGATCCCGATGTCCGAGAACAACTGACGCAGAAGACCGACATCCGAACAAGGCTCACGACGACCAGCATGAGCCCGAACCGGCGGCACTGACGTCGGCTCCGCGGCGAGCGGCAACGCACAGGACGATCCCCCTGTGTGTTGCCGCTCGTCGTCGTTTCCGGGCTCGAGCGGAGAGACGAACCGCCTCTGGACAAACACTGCGGCCGGATGCGATAGTCATCGCATGCCACTAGATGGCAATTGACTTCCACTAGATGAAATCTAGTACTTCCCTGCTCGTCTCCCCAGGAGTTACCGTGACCGCTCAGACGCTCGACGACACCCTCGACCTGACCGAATTCCGCAGCACCGTCCGCGCTTTCGCAAACGCGGAGATCCTCCCTGGCGCCGCCGAGCGCGACGAGTCCCAGGAGTTCCCCGCACACCTGATGCGCCGCCTCGCCGAGCAGGACCTCATGGGCATCTCCGTTCCGGAGGAGTTCGGCGGTCTCGGCCTGTCGACTCGCGCCCAGCTGGTCGCCATCGAGGAGGTCGCCCGCGCCGACGCCGCGCTGGCGTCGATCTACACCGCTCACTACCTGGGCCTCGAACCCATCCTCGTGGGCGGCACCGAGGAGCAGAAGAAGCGCTGGCTGCCCGGACTGGCGTCCGGCGAGGTTCTGGCCGGTTTCGCACTCACCGAGCCCGACGCGGGCTCCGACATCGCCTCGATGCGTACCGTGGCGCGCCGCGAGGACGACTGCTGGCATCTGTCCGGCTCCAAGACCTTCATCTCCAATGCCCGTGAGGCCGACCTGGTCGTGTTGTTCGCCAAGACCGAACCGTCCGCAGGCTTCCGCGGCATAACGGCCTTCGCGGTCCCGAAGGACACGCCCGGTATCAGTTACTCCGAGCCGCAGGACAAGATGGGCATCCGCTCGGCACCCACCTACACCGTGTACCTGGACGACGTGGTGCTCCCGCACGACGCCGTGATCGGGACCGAGGGGCGCGGCGGCAACATCGCTCTCACCGCCCTCAACCGCGCTCGGATCGACGTCGCCGCGATGGCCAACGGAATCGCACTACGCGCGTGGGAGCTCGGACGCGAATACGCTTCCGAGCGTAAGCAGTTCGGACACCCCATCGTCGAGTTCCAAGCCATCCAGCTGCTGCTCGGCGAGTGCGACGCCAAGCTGGTGTCGTCGCGCGTGACCGCCGACTGGGCCTCCGACGTCAAGGACGCCGGTCAGGACCTTCGTCGCGCCGCGTCGATCTCGAAGTTCGTCGCGACCGAGGCCTGCTTCTCGATCGTCGACAACGTCGTCCAGATCCACGGCGGAGCCGGTTTCATGCGCGAGTCCGAGATCGAGCGTCTGTACCGCGACTGCCGGATCCTGCGCATCTTCGAGGGCACGTCACAAATCCAGTTGCTGACCATCGCGGGCAACGCGCCGTCGATCCGTTCCACCGAATACTGAGAGGCGACCATGACCACCCCCGCACTTCCCCCGCTCGACGGCGTCCGCGTCGTCGACCTCTCCCGCGTGCTCGCGGGTCCCTTCTGCACCGCGCTGCTCGCCGACGCCGGCGCCGACGTCGTCAAGATCGAGTCGAAGGCCGGTGAGGACTCCCGGCACCTGGGCCCGTTCCGGAACGGCGAGAGCATCTACTTCAACGTCCTCAACCGCGGCAAACGCTCGATCGCGCTCGACCTCAAGGACCCCGACGAGCGAGAAGCACTGCTGCAGTTGATCGAGGGCGCCGACGTCGTCGTCGAGAACTTCCGCCCCGGCGTCACCGCCCGGCTCGGCATCGACTACGAGACGGCCCGCGCCCGCAACCCGCGCATCATCTACGCGTCGATCTCCGGCTTCGGCCAGAAGGGACCGATGGCCGGCGCCGCGGCTTACGACCTTGTGGTCCAGGCGCTTTCCGGAGTCATGAGTATCACGGGAACCGAGGAGTCCGGCCCGACGCGGCTGGGTGAATCGTTCGGTGACACAATCACCGGCGTCTTCGCCGCGTGGGGCATCAGCACCGCGCTGCTGGCCACCCGGACCACCGGTCGGGGTCAGCATCTCGACGTCGCGATGTTCGACAGCATGCTCGCGATGCTGCCCACCGCGCACAGCCAGCTGCAGGCGACGGGCGAGACCCCGAAGCGCGTCGGCAACCGGCACCCGGTCTCGACACCGTTCGACACCTACCGCGCCGCCGACGGCCTGTTCGTCCTCGCGATCGCCAGCGAGAAGGGCTTCCGGACGCTGGCGCGCACGATGGGCCGTGAGGAACTGATCGTCGATCCTCGGTTCACGGAGGACGCACTGCGCACCGAGAACGAGCCCGCACTCCGCAAGGAGATCGAGTCGTGGGCGGCCGGTCGCACGGTCAGCGAGGTCCTCGATCTGCTCGACGCGGCCGGGCTGGCCGGCTCCGAGGTCTGGAACGTCCAGCAGGCACTGGGATCGGAGCAGGCCGGATATCGCGGCGTCGTCGAGACGTTCGAGCATCCCACGGCCGGCACGGTGTCGTACGTTCGACAGCCTGTCGTCTTCGGTGACAGCGCACGTCCGGCGATGCGACGGAGCCCGCTCCTCGACGAGCACCACGACGAAATTCTCGGCGAGGCCCGCTCGCGATAGATTCTCGGGCGTCGACCGATCGGTCGACGCCCTCGGCACGGGAGACACGCATGGCACCCGGTGACGTGACACGCAGTGTCAGTCGTACCTTCGAACTGCTCGGCGCGATCATCGAGCACGGTGGACTGACCCTCGCCGACGCCGCGAAGACGACCGACCTCGCGACCAGCACGGCGCTGCGACTCATCCGCAGCCTCGAGCAGACCGAGTTCGTGCTGCGCGGCGAGGACAACGTGTACCGGGTCGGCCCGCGCCTGCTGCAGATCGGCGCGAAGGCCATCGCCGACAACCAGTTGCTCCTGCGGGCACAGCCAGCCATGACCGAGATCGCCGAGATCACCCGAGAGTCGACGTACCTGTCGGCTCCCGGGCCTCGGGGTACCGCGCTGTACCTGGGGCAGATCGAGGGCACCCACGCCATCCGCCACATGGGCTGGGTGGGGCAGACGGTGCCGCTGCGGGGAACCGCGGTGGGGGCGGCCCTGCTCGGCGAGGTGGGTGCGGACGGTTACGCCGTCGCGCACGACACCATCGAGGACCACTCCACCGGCGTGGCGGCGCCGATCTACGACGCGATCGGCCGGATCGTGGGCGCGCTGAGCGTCGTCGGACCGACGTATCGGCTCGACGACGACATCTGTGCCCGGCACGGACGGGTCCTCGTCGAGCACTGCACGCGCCTGTCGGCCGAACTGGGCCGCACCGTCCCGTCGTAGTCCGGCACCGCCGGAATCGAGACGTTTGGTGCCGCGGTCTCGTATTCGAGACAATGACGCGGCACGCCGGCCGAGCGAGCCGGGTTCGGAAGGGGACGTTCGATGTCGACGAGCCGGGTCAAGTCCGCAGAAAGGGTGCTCGACGTGCTCGATCTGCTCGCCCGGCGGGGTGTGCCGATGGCCGCGACCGAGATCTCGAGGGCGCTGGACCTACCCAAGAGCACGACCCATCATCTCCTCAACGTGATGCGGGACCGACGTTTCGTCTCCTACTGGCCCGACGAGCGGGCGTGGACGCTCGGTGTGTCGGCATTCGAGGTGGGGGCGTCGTATATGCGATCCGGTCCGCTGCACCGCGAGGCTCAGCGCCACCTGGTCGCGCTCACGAAGGCCGCAGACGAGACCTCGCACCTCGCCGTCCTGCAGGGCACCGACGTGATCTATCTGGACAAGCGCGAGCCGCTCAAGCCCGGCGTGCGACTGGTGACGGAGGTCGGGACCCGGCTGCCTGCGCACCTGACGGCCGTTGGCCGCGCGATCCTGGCGCGTCTCGATCCGGAACAGCTCAGTGCGTTGTATGCCGGCTACACGTGGCCGACACGCACCGGTGAGGGACCGGCGTCGCTCGACGATCTGCGTGCCCTGTTGCAGACTGATCGCGAACTGGGCTACTCGGTGGAGCACGATTCGACGACCAACGGCGTCACATGTATCGCCGGCCCCGTCGTCACCCGGGACGGCCGGCCGGTTGCCGCCCTGGGTGTCGCCTACCTGACCGGGGCGCGTTCCGACGCGGAGGCCGCGGAGTTGGCCCGGTTGGTGACCGAGGCGGCCGCGCACTTCTCGGACAGCCTCAGCGACCGCATGGTCGAGGAGTCGGTCCTGGAGTCCTGAGCCAGGACATTCCGCTATTCGACGCACCCAACTCTTCCCTTGTCTCGCATACGAGACTACAGTCTCGTATGCGAGACACACTCGTCGCGGCGCCGCTATCCACGCGCCTATCAAGCCGTCCCTGCCTTCGGAGTTCTCCATGACCCTCACCACCCGGTCCACCGACGTCGTCGAGATCGGACTCGGCCCCGTCACCATCCAGGACCTCGTCGACGTCGCCCGTCGCGGCCACGGGGTGCGCCTCACCGACGACGCCCTCGTCGAGATCGCCCGGTCGCGTCGGCGCATCGAGGACCTCGCCGCCGATCCGCGCCCCGTGTACGGTGTGTCCACCGGCTTCGGCGCGCTCGCCACCCGGCACATCCCGCACGAACTGCGGACCCAGTTGCAGCGCAGCCTGGTGCGTTCGCACGCCGCCGGGTCCGGCCCCGAGGTGGAGCGCGAAGTGGTGCGCGCCCTGATGCTGCTGCGTCTGTCAACACTCGCGACCGGGCGCACGGGGGTCCGCCCCGAGGTCGCCCAGGCCTACGCCGACCTGCTCACCACCGGCATCACCCCGGTGGTCCACGAGTTCGGCAGTCTCGGCTGCTCCGGGGATCTCGCGCCGCTCGCGCACGTTGCGCTCGCAGTGACCGGCGAGGGCACAGCCCGCACCGCCGACGGACGGTTGCTTCCCGCCGCCGACGCCCTCACCGAGCACGACCTCACCCCCGTCGTCCTCGCCGAGAAGGAGGGCCTGGCCCTCATCAACGGCACCGACGGCATGCTGGGTCAGCTCGCGCTCGCCGTCACCGATCTCGACCATCTGCTCAAGCTCGCCGACATCGCGGCCGCGATGAGCGTCGAGGGCCTGCTCGGCACCGACCGGGTGTTCGCCGCGGACCTGCAGGCGCTGCGCCCGCACCCCGGCCAGGCCACAGCCGCCGCGAACATGGCGCGCCTGCTCGCCGATTCGCGGATCGTCGCGAGCCATGCGGGACCCGAGGACACCCGCGTGCAGGACGCCTACTCGCTCCGCTGCGCGCCGCAGGTGGCCGGTGGCGCGCGCGACACCGTCGCGCACGCCCGCACGGTCGCGAACCGCGAACTCGCTTCCGCGGTCGATAATCCCGTCGTCACCCTGGACGGGCGGGTGGAGTCCAACGGCAACTTCCACGGCGCGCCGGTGGCCTACGCGCTGGACTTCCTCGCGATCGTCGCGGCCGACGTCGCGAGCATCAGCGAGCGCCGCACCGACCGGTTCCTCGACGTCGCCCGCAACCACGGCCTGCCGCCATTCCTGGCCGACGACCCCGGCGTGGACAGCGGTCTGATGATCGCGCAGTACACGCAGGCCGCGCTGGTCTCCGAACTCAAGCGGATGGCGGTACCGGCGAGCGTCGATTCCATTCCGTCGTCGGCGATGCAGGAAGACCACGTCTCGATGGGCTGGTCCGGCGCCCGGAAGCTCCGCCGAGCAGTGGATGCCCTCACCCGCGTCTTATCAATCGAAATACTCACCGCCGCAAGAGGAATCGAACTCCGCGCACCGCTGCATCCCGCACCCGGCACCGGTGCGGTGGTCCGTGCCGTGCGTGAGCGCGTGGCCGGGCCGGGCCCCGACCGGTTCCTGGCCCCCGAGATCGAGCAGGTGGTGACGCTGGCCGCCTCGGGTGCGCTGGTCGCCGCCGCTGAGCACGAGATCGGCGCCCTGCAGTGACTCGCGCGATCGGACTGCCCAGAGCCCGCCCCGAGATCGCCGCGTTGCCCGTGTACTCGAGGGCCGCCGGTGCGGCCACGGTCCGCTGGCGCGCGTCGAGCAACGAGGCCACGATCGCCCCGCCCCCGGCCGTCGTCGAGGCCATCGCCCGCGCGGGCGAGCACGGCCACCTGTACCCGACGCTGTCCGCCGACAACCTCGTCGCGGCGCTCGCCGAGCGGTTGTCGGTCCCACCCCATGCGGTGCTGAGTGGCGCTGGTTCGCTGGCGCTGCTGCAACAGGCCCTCACCGCCTACACGGGACCGGGGACCGAGGTGGTGCACGCGTGGCGCAGCTACGAGGCGTACCCGATTCTCATCGGGATCGCCGGTGCCACAGCAGTTCCGGTCCCACTCGACACCCAGCACCGGCACGACGTCGACGCCATGATCGCGGCGCTGACGCCCCGCACCCGCGCGGTTCTGGTGTGCAACCCGAACAACCCCACGGGCACTGAACTCACCGAGACCGAGGTACGCCGACTGCTCGACGGCGTGCCGTCGCACGTACTGGTGATCCTCGACGAGGCCTACCACGAGTTCGCGGAGGAACAGGTTGACGGTGTGAAACTGTTGCGCGAGTATCCCAATGTCGTGGTGCTGCGGACGTTCTCGAAAGCGTACGGGCTGGCGGGCCTGCGCGTGGGCTACGCGATCGCGGACCCCGCCGTTGCCGCCCCGCTGCACGCCGCCGCCCCGCCGTTCGGATTGAGTTCGGTCGCCGAGGCCGCCGCGTGCGCCGCCCTCGCCGACTCGGCGCACACCGGCCGCGTCCTGGAGTCGGTGCGGTGGAGCCGGGTGCACCTGCGTGCAGGCCTGTCGGCGAGCGGCATCGAAACTCCCGCCAGCGGCGGGAACTTCGTCTGGATCCCGGTGGGTGCCGGCACCACGCGCCTCGCCGCCGCGTGTGTCGCCCACGGGGTGTCCGTGCGCGCCTTCTCCGGCGAGGGCGTGCGCGTCACCGTCGGCGAACGCGACGCCGAGAACGCGGTACTCGCCGCCGTCGACCATGTCATCGCTCACCGACCCGAAGGATGAGGAAAAACAATGTCCCTCAACGCTCTCGCCGACGCCCTCGGATCGAGTCGGCTCATCATCGACCCGGACATCATGGACGGGTACAGCGGAGACGAGGCGCATCTGGCGATCCCCGGTCGACCGCTGGCCGTGCTGCTCGCGGGCTCTACCGACGACGTGGCCACAGCACTGAAATGGGCTACAGCCCAGCGTGTTCCGGTGTTCCCCGGGGCGCCGGCAGCGGGCTGACCGGCGGTGCCGCCGCGGTCGACGGCTGCCTCGCGGTGTCCACCGCGGCCATGCGCGACATTGTCGAACTGAACGCCGCGGACCAGTTGGCCGTCGTGCAGGCCGGTGCGGTGAACGCCGACCTCGACCGGGCGGCCGCCGAGCTGGGGCTGATGTACGCGCCCGACCCGAGCAGCTTCCGGATCTCCACGATCGGCGGCAACATCGCCACCAACGCCGGTGGATTGCGGTGCGTCAAGTACGGCGTCACTCGGGACTCGGTGCTGGGTCTCGAGGTGGTGCTGGCCGACGGCCGGATCCTGCGCACCGGCCGCCGGACCGTCAAGGGTGTCGCCGGTTACGATCTCACCGGCCTCCTGGTCGGTTCCGAGGGCACCCTCGGGATCGTCACGAGCGCGACGGTCCGCCTGCGTCCACGGCCACGCCGCGCACCGGTGACGATCGTCGGCAGCTTCGTGTCGCTGCGGGCTGCCGCGGACGCCGTCGCCGCGGTGGTGCGCGCCGGGGTCGGGCCGAGCCTGTTGGAACTGATCGACCGGGCCACGCTGGCCGCGATCGACGAGTGGAAGCACATCGGGATCGAGCCGGGGACCGCCGCGATGCTTATCGCGCAGTCCGACGGCCCGGACGCCGACGGAGCCGCCGCGGCGATCGAACGACACTTCACCGAGGCGGGGCGGACTTCGTCGTGGTCTCCCAGAACCCCGCCGAATCGGCGCAGCTACTCGAGATCCGCCGGCTCGCGTACCCGGCGGCCGCACGCCTCGGTCAGTGCCTGGTCGAGGATGTGGGCGTGCCGCGCTCGCAGTTGCCGGAGATGGTCGAGGCGATCGAGGAGATCTCCCGCCGGCACGACGTGACGGTGATGACTGTGGCGCACGCCGGGGACGGCAACGTGCATCCCACATTCGTGTTCGACCGTCGCGCCGACGGGTCGGTCCCCGCCGCGGTGTGGACGGCCGCCGACGAGGTGTTCCGACACGCCCTCGAGCTGGGTGGCACGCTGACAGGGAGCACGGCGTCGGAGTGTTGAAGCGGCGCTGGATGGCGCTCGAAGTGGGAGAGGCCGGTTTGGACATCCATCGTGCGGTGAAGGCCGCGTTCGATCCGCTCGGCCTGATGAACCCGGGGAAGGGCTTCTGACCGGCGACCAGGACAAACAATCCGGGCACGAAGCCAGATGTTGACAGACTTGTATATACAGGCCTATACATTTTCCACTGGCATGCGTGATCCAGCGCACAAGAACGATGAAGGTGGGCATCACCCCCGGAGTTGACCCCGCCGCACGGTGCGGTCACCGCAGAAAGAGCAGGATCCTATGACACACGACGGCAGCACTTCCGAGGTGCTCCTCACTCCGGAACGGCGCACCATCGACGTCGTTCCGGACAACGAGCGCCATGGCACCCCGCGGAGCCAGTTCACGCTGTGGTTCGGCGCGAACATGCAGATCACCGCCGTCGTCGACGGCGCCCTCGCCGTGGTCTTCGGCGCCGACGCGCTGTGGGCCATCGTGGGCCTGCTGATCGGCAACGTATTCGGCGGCGCCGTGATGGCCCTCCACTCGGCGCAGGGCCCCCGCATGGGCCTACCGCAGATGATCTCCAGTCGCGCCCAGTTCGGCGTCAAGGGTGCGGTCATCCCGCTCGTACTCGTGATCCTGATGTACCTCGGCTTCGCCGCCACCGGTACCGTCCTGGCAGGCCAAGCCGTCAACAAGGTGCTCGGAATCGACAACGCCACGGTCGGCATCGTGATCTTCGGACTGCTCACGGCGTTCGTGGCCGTCACAGGCTACAAGCTGATTCACATCGTCGGCCGCGTCGCGACCGTCGTCGGCATCATCGGCTTCACGTACCTGGCGATCCGCCTGCTCCTGGAGTACGAAGTCGCCGCCTACGTCGGCGTCGGCGACTTCGACATCGTCACGTTCCTGCTCGCCATCTCGCTCGGCGCCGGCTGGCAGCTGACGTTCGGTCCGTACGTAGCCGACTACTCCCGCTACCTGCCTCGCGAGACCAGTGAGCGCACGACGTTCTGGTCCACCTTCCTCGGCAGCGTCATCGGGTCGCAATGGTCGATGACCTTCGGCGCGCTCGTCGCCGCCGTCGCGGGTGATGCGTTCCTCGGCAACCAGGTCGGCTTCATGGGCGACCTGGCCGGCCCGGCGGTCATCGCGTTCCTCATCTACCTGGTGATCGTGGTCGGCAAGCTGACCGTCAACGTCCTCAACGCATACGGCGGCTTCATGTCGATCCTCACCACCGTCACCGCATTCGACGGCCGGTCGCACATCTCCCCCAAGGCCCGCACGCTGTACATCCTCGGCTTCACCATCGTCTCGATGTTCATCGCGATCGCGGCCAGCGCGGACTTCCTGGACAACTTCAAGAACTTCGTGTTGGTGCTGCTCATGGTGTTCACACCGTGGAGCGCGATCAACCTGATCGACTACTACCTGATCTCGAAGGAACGCATCGACATCCCCGCCCTGTACGACCCGCACGGGCGTTACGGAGCATGGAACGTCCCCGCCCTGATCGTCTATGTCGTCGGGGTGGCCGCCCAGATCCCGTTCCTCGCGCAGAAGATGTACACGGGGCCGATCACCGACATGCTCGGCGGCGCCGACATTTCGTGGATCGTCGGCATCGTGTTCACCGGGCTGATCTACTACCCGATCGCCAAGCGGCACAACAAGGCGCCCGCCGAAATGATCTATCCCGCTCACGCCGCGATGGTCGACAGCCGGGCCTGATCCCGGCCGACCATCGGTTGTCCTCGAAACAGTCACCTAGGAGCCTCACGTGACCACGACCGGTCCCCGGACCACCGCACTGACGAATATCGGCACCCTCGTCACCAACGACCCCTCGCTGGGCGACGGGCCGCTGGGTGTCCGGCACGACGCCGCGGTCGTCTTCGAGGACGGCGTGGTCACGTGGGTCGGCAACTCCGCAGACGCCCCGGCCGCCGATACCGGACACGATCTCGGTGGCCGGGCTGTGCTGCCCGGTTTCGTCGAAAGCCACTCGCACCTGGTGTTCGCCGGTGAGCGGGCCGAGGAGTTCGCCGCGCGCATGTCCGGTGAGAGGTACGCGGCCGGCGGTATCCGCACCACGATCGAGGCGACGCGAGCCGCGAGCGACGACCAGCTGGCTGCGAACGTGCGTCGCCTGCTCGACGAGTCGCTGCGCTCGGGCAGCACCACCGTCGAAATCAAGAGTGGTTACGGCCAGAGCACCCGGGACGAACTGCGCAGTGTGCAGGTCGCAGGCCGGTTCACCGACGAGGTCACGCTGCTGGCCGCACACGTCCCACCGCCCGAATACGCCGACCGCGGCGACGAGTACGTCGCGATGGCGGTCGACGAGATGATCCCGGCGTGTGCCCCGCACGCGAAATGGATCGACGTGTTCTGTGAGCGCGGCGCATTCACGCTCGAGCAATCGCGGGCCGTCCTCACCGCCGGAGTCGCGCACGGTCTGATCCCCCGCGTGCACGGAAACCAGCTCGGCGAAGGCCCGGGCGTGCAGCTGGCTGTGGAGATGGGGGCGGCTTCGGTCGATCACGTCACCCACGTCACCGACGCCGACATCGACGCACTCGCCGGTAGCTCGACGGTGGCGACGCTGCTTCCCGGCGCGGACTTCTCCACTCGCAACCAATACCCCGGCGCCCGTGCACTGCTCGAAGCCGGCGTCACCGTCGCCCTGGGCGCGGACTGCAACCCCGGCACCTGCTACACCACCAGCCTGCCGTTCTGCATCGCCATCGCCGTCCGCGACATGCACATGACTCCGGCCGAAGCCGTGTGGGCGGCCACCGCCGGTGGTGCGAAGGCGCTGCGCCGCGACGACGTCGGCAGCCTGCGGATCGGCGCCCGGGCCGATGCGATCACACTCGACGCACCGTCGTACCTGCACCTTGCCTACCGTCCGGGTGTGCCGCTGATCCGCGAAGTATTCAAGGACGGCGTCCTCGCGACGGCCGCCAACTAAGCGACTGGGGATCCGACATGACCAACCACATCACCGTTGACATCGCACCCCGTCCGTGGGCAGGCCGCACGGACGGCATCGGGCCCGAGCATCTCCGCTGGCACCAGGTCGTCACGCCGTACCGCCCCGGCCCGGGTACCGGTGCGGTCCTGATCGGCTTCGCGAGCGACGAGGGCGTGCGCCGCAACAAGGGACGCCGAGGCGCCGCCGCCGGCCCCGATGCTCTCCGCAGTGCGCTCTCGTCGCTGGCACTCGAGAACGCGACGTCCCTGTCCGACGCCGGCACGGTCGCCGTGGAGGGTGACCGGCTCGAGGCCGGCCAGGCGGCGCTCGGGCGCACCGTGGCCACCGCGCTCGACTCCGGCTGGTTCCCCGTCGTCCTCGGCGGCGGTCACGAGGTCGCCTACGGCACCTACCAGGGCGTCGCCGCATCTCAGTTACGACACCAGCGTCCCCGCCTCGGCATCCTCAACCTCGACGCGCACTTCGATCTCCGCAACGACCCGGTGCCGAGCTCGGGCACTCCGTTCAGGCAAATCGCCGAAGCCGAGCGCTCCGCAGGCACCAGTCATCGCTACGATGTGATCGGCATCAGCCAGCCCAGCAACACCAACGCACTGTTCGACACCGCACGCCATCTGGGCGTCCGGTATCTCTCGGACGACCGCTGCGGAATCGCCGACCGCGAAGTCGTGGACCAGTTCGTCACCGACTTCCTCGACGACGTCGACATCGTCTACCTAACGATCGATCTCGATGTACTGCCCGCCGGCGTCGCCCCGGGTGTGAGCGCGCCTGCGGCCTACGGCGTGCCGCTCGAGACGATTCAGCGCGTGTGTGATCGGGTGACCGCCAGCGGCAAACTCGCAGTCGTCGACGTCGCCGAACTCAACCCGTCGCTCGACGTCGACAACCGGACGGCCCGGACTGCGGCGCGACTAATCCACCGCATCGTCACCGGGCACGTTCCAGCGACGGCCTGATCCGCCGCGGCGCACCGCATCAACGAGGGCATGCACAACTCAACTATGAGATCGCCGCCGGATTCGATCCCGGGTACCGAGAAATGCTCCCGGCTCCTCCACACTCCGCCTGTCCCCGCGCCTCGCTCTACCGGCTCGGCCGCAGCCGAACCGTCCAGCCCGCGCTGTCCGGTGCACGGTGTGAGCAGATCGTCCTGCCGAGCCCGATGGCGGGTCGATACCGGTCCGCGCCATCACCGACAGCCTCCGGTGCTAATCCACCCCGTAGACCACATCGCCGTTCGTTACCGTGCCCACCATGGGCACAACCCTGCACGCACCCCACCCCTGGCCGCACATCACCGCCGCCCTCCGCGGTCCCGGCCCCCGCCGCGTCGCCATCGCCTACCTCGACCACACCGCCCCCGAACTGCTGCCGCTACGCGCCGGAGACCAGCTGATCGTCAACGCCGCCCGCCCCGCCGTACGCGCCCACGCCACCTCCCCCACCGCCCTCACCCACTTCCTCGCTGCCGAGGTGCAGGTGCTGTCCACACCGAACCTGCACACCGGCCTGATCGTCACCGGCGAGAAGGTGATCGTCGGCCCCGCCAGCGCCTCACACAGCTCCACCCTCGCCGACGAAACCGCGATCGTCACCGACGATCCCGACGCCATCGCCGCCGCCCACGCCTTCCTCGACGGCCTCGACGACACCACCGCTGTCGACGAGGTGTTCCTCGACAGCGCCACCGCCATCTGGCAGGTCGGCCGCGTCGTACCGCTGGCCGGAATCGGCAGCAGCACCCGCATCGACCACGACTTCCTCCCCACCCCCGTACGCCGGATGTTCCTGCGCCACGTCGACGACTACACCCCCACCGCCGAAAACGAAAACCACTGTCCTGCACCCGCGCCGAGAACGGGCGGGCCGAACCCCCGTTACCGCACCGAGTGGATCCGTGAGGACAACCCCGGCGCCGACCGCCGCACCCGCCTCAAGCCCGGCGACGTCCTCATCCGGATCGGCGACGACGACACCTGGCTGTATCCACCGGCCGTCGTCGACACCGGCCCACACCGCATCCCCCAGACCCGCCACGCCGTCACCTACCGGCTACGCACCCGCACCGACCTCGACCCGATCCCGATACCGGGCACCACGCGCGCCCTCGCCGAGCACGGGCACCCCAACCCCCGCCTGCACCACGACCACCGCATCATCTCCCCGAGCCTGCGCACGGCGCTGCTGAAGTTGTGGAAAATGTGACCAGCGGCGAATCGGGAACAGATACCTCGTGGCATCCGCGCGGCGCAGTACACCCGCGCCTGCGGTCGTTGAGCTTTCCGCCGTTTGGATCGCTCGCTCAGGCGCCGCACGTTCTGGCAGTCCCCTCGGAATGTCATCGTCGGTGTCTATTACTCACGCCGTTTACGGAGCTGGCGAATTGTTGCGGCGATCTGGTTGCACTTCTTGACCATTGACTGTCGCATCGTCCGCATGCTCATCTACACCCGCCCAGCCCCCCTGCGTCAGCTTCTCGTTCGGATGACGTTGCATCGAGCACAAAGCAGAACCGACCGGCGGGAATCACCAAGTCACACACCGAGGACTTACGATTGGGATCGTCGGCCCGGGGAGCCTGCATCTCTTGTTCTCGCGCCCTACGGGTCATCGACCGACTCGCGGCCAGGGCGCCCCAAGTGCGGACGCCATGGCCTCCTCGAACACATCGTTCATCGTGAGACTGAACGCGTCAGCGGTCGAATTCGGCTCAGGCTTGCCGAAAGAGAAGATTCGATCGACCAAAGGCGGCTGACCTGGCTGTGATGCGAACGGCCGGTGTTGTTCGAGCAGTCGGCCGATGTGCTCCCGCGGATACGGGCGAGGATCAGAGTCACCTGCGAATACATGCCGTGATCTGCACGGATAACACGTCGCTAGCTGAGGTCGGATCGAACTGTCATGATCGTTGGCACCTACGACGAAGGAGATGAAGTCTGTGACGGGGTTCGACGGGATGTTCAGCGACGCCGACGTGGAAGGCGAGCTTGTCTCTGACCAGGACGGAGACTTCGGCACCGCGGACGACTCGATCCGGCCAGCTCACCCAGTCCTATAGCCGCCGGAGATAGTAGCGCCAGAAGACGTGAGCAGAGAGGGGCCTGGGATACCTCAACTATCCCGTCCCGCTCGCCCGGTCCCCATTCTCCGGAATAAGACGCAATGAACAGAGTCGCATTACCTGGGGCAGCGACCTCGCTGTGATGGCCGACGGTATCGGTCTGATGATAGCCCGCGAGCGCTCCTCTGTCGGGGTCGGCACATAGACTGCGACAGGAGACGCTCACCCTGAGGCCGAGCAGCGCCAGCCGACACAACGTCACCCTGAGCACAATGCACCGCTGCCATGCTCAGGTGGACGCGCGAGAACCGACCCAGTTGTGACAGTTGTGACAATCAGGGCGGCGTCAAGCTCACCCGGGAGAATCTCACTGGTCTTCACCGGGAGGTACGGCAGGTGACATCTCACGTGCCACTCGCCAGCGCCGCTCGGGGTCGTCGTCGGGGGTCGGCGGCCCCGCATTCCAGCAGCGTGCAAGACGCCGCTACTCGATCACCGAGCAACATGGGCCACAATGATCCGCGACTGGCGAATGTATCTACGTTCACGCCACGCCGATTGTGGAGGTCTACAGGCAATGGAGGAGCGGCTCGATGTGCACACCCGCAGCCCGGACGAACTGCAGGGTCAACTGCTTCTTGCCTTGCTGCACCGCGAAATGGACGAGGTCACCCACAAGGTCGAAACGCTCGAACGCGCGAGTCATCGTGAAGCTGTAGCCAGTCCCAGCGAAGAACGAATCCGGCGTTCTCTGATGGAAACCCTGGGCGAGTTGCATCGGCAAATCGAGAGCATCCGGACTCGGTTCCCCTCGCTCGACACCAAGTGATCGGCAGTCGGCACCGGACGGATTCGGTGTCAATCGGGTCAGCGGCAGAGCAGCCCAACAAGTTCTCTTGTGCGCAGGTGTGGCCGTCTACGAGCTGAAAGGGCTGGTGTACTCGACGGTTGTTCCTTCGAACCGGTACACAAGATGACTGACGATGTCGGTGTCCGCTTGGCGGTCGACAAGGCGGAGGCCGGCGTCAGTCCACCGGTCGCCCCTCCCAGCCAGTATGCCGGACCACTGTTGCTGGGCGCACCGTTCAACAGTCCGATACGAGTCGTCGCAGTGCGCAGAAACTGTGACAGTTACCGTCTCGATCTGATTGAGCATGCGGATAAAGTAGCTGCCCTACTGCTCCGCATTTCCTGTGAGGGTTACCGATACCAACTT